>JAFNZX010000062.1 GCA_017382615.1 Clostridia bacterium
CATCTCCTTGGCAATCGACTCGGCAGCTTCGTCGAAATAGCCGTTTTCCAGCTTGGCAGTGACACTGTAAAGGCGTTCGCTGTCCTTGCTGTTGTTGACAAGGATTTTGGTGTAGAGTGTGTTGCCCTTGCGGAGCAGATAACCCTGCTCGATTGCCTTTGCGGCAATCTCCTGTTCATCCTCGGTCAGGGAGCGAACGGACAAGCCGTTAATGGCGCGAAGGGTCATGAGAAGCATGGAATCGGTTGAAATATTGTGACCGCAGTGGAAATGCTTCTGAATGCGCGAGATGTAAATGTTTCTGATGAAGACGTGCGAGTAGCCGCTAATATTCTTGGAAACGGCGCCGTCTAAGCCGCAACCAAAATACTTGCCCAGGCTTTCAAAGCCGTAAACGCTGAAGGGACGGTTGGGCTCGGGATCAACGACATCGGCAAAATACTTGGTATTGAGCACATTGGTGACGCGATCCTCAAGGGTGTGCGCTATCCGAAAAATCTGCTGCCAAAGGATCAGATTGAGATCTACCTCGTGATTTAAGTAGGGGAATGCGAGATATTCATCCTTGTGCTGCTCGATGAAATTCGCAATCACGTCTGCAACCATGGGAATCTGCTGCTCGTAAAGAGCAATTGCTTTTTCCATGGTCTCTCTGTCAAAGAGCACGAAGTTGACGCCGTATCTGCCGTTGTCAAGGCGGCGCAGAAGGCCGTATTGACCGTTTCTGCCGCGGGTCAGAATTTCAAGCTCCTGCTCAATGTACAGCGTGGGTACGTTCAGCTCTGCCGCAATTTCGGATGCGGTCTTGGGGGAACGGTGGCAAAGATGCAGGACGTGCATGGAAAGCTGACGCTCGAAGCCTTCGCGCGGATCACCCCAACCGGGGTCACCTGTACCAATGATGTCATAGTCAATATTGCCCAGTGCAACGGGCTTGTTGGTTGTTGTCATGTTTTCTACCTCTTCTTTCAGTTTCTTTCTTGCCGAATAGAGTCTTTGGCGGACCGTGTCCTCGCGCACGCCCTGCTCGGTGGCAATCTCTGCGATCGGCTTGCCGTCGAGATAAAAGGCGATCATGACCTCGCGGTAAGCACGGGTCAGGTAGGCAATGCGGCGGTAGACGTCGGGCAAAAGCTGCATGAGCGCGTCGCCTGCATCCTCCTCGTCCGTGGCAACGCCTGCAAGCGCGTCGTCGGGGTCGCCCACGTAGCCGTACGCGTCGGATTGGCTGCGCTTTTGGCAATAGTCGGCGTACACGTTTCGCGCTACGCGCCAGATAAAGGCGTAGGGCTCTGCGATCTCGCCGTCACGGTTGGCGGCTTTGATCAGCGCGTACACGATATCCGAGCAAAGCTCCTGCGCAGCGTAGCTGTCGCGGGTACGCGGATAGCAGTAGCCGTACAGCTTGTCCAGCAGCGCTTCGTCGATCATATTCAGCAATTCTTGTTTTTTCATATCTTTCTCCAAAGCTTTGATCAATGCTTTCGTCTGTATAGTCGGCAATTATGTAAAAGGTGAGGTGGGGTAGAAAATAATTTTGAATATTTTTGAAAATGAAGATGTGAAAGAGCGGTGCGGTGATGAACCTCATCCACCGCAACCGCGTCGGTTTTTCTCGGCAGGGACGCCTCGAACACCCTCCGCTGCGGTCCCCCTTCCCCAGCGGGGAAGGCTTTATCTTGTGTATCCGTCTTTTTCGGGTATTCGTTCCGGGGCAGCCATTTTGAGCCTTCCCCGCGGGGGAAGGGGGACCGCAGCGAAGCGAATTTCACAGAGGCACGAGGTGAAATGAGAGAAGCGATTGCGGTGGATGAGGTGCATCATACGGACGCTCCGTTGCATCATGTGAATGCTGTTAACTTTCAATGAGCAAAATCTTCTCCCCAAAGCCGCCGCGTTTGTTGGCTTTATCTGCGCGGATGCGTTCAAGATCGGCGGGGGAGAGGCTCTGCAGGGCGGCGCAGGCGTAAATGACCTCAAGTAGGTCTGCAAGCTCCTCGGGGCTGTGCGATTCCAAATATTCTGCCAGTTCCTCGCCAAGCTTTTGGTCTAATTTTTGCGCGTATTCCTCATCCGAGAGAATGCGCGTTTTGCACGTGCCGCCCTTTTTTTCAATGATTTCGGGAATGCGGTCGCGTACGAGCTTGTTATATATCATATCTGCCTCCATGCGTTTTTTCTTTCATTATAACACGCATGCGAACAAAAGGCAAGAATTTTTGATCGGCATCTTGCATACGTCGCGTTTTTGTGGTATAATGGCAGGGCGATTGATAGAAAGGTGAGGTGAGCGCATGATTCTGATGGTATGTATCGACGACCGTGGCGGTATGATGTTCAATCATCGCAGGCAGAGCCGTGACCGCGTGCTTTGCGCAAGAATGTTGGAGATTGCCAAGGATACGCGGTTGCACGTCACGCCCTATACGCAAAAAATATTTGATCCCTCGGCACCCTTGTGCGTGTGTGACGCACCGTGGCAAGCGGCGGCAAGGGGAGAGTATTATTTTGCCGAGGATGGCGAGATCCCTATGGAGCGCGTGGAAAAGGTGTATCTGTACCGCTGGAACAGAGCTTATCCCGGGGATCGCTTTTTCCATGCCGATCTGGCTTCTCTTGGCTTTATACTGACGCAAAGCGAGGATTTTACGGGATCGTCGCACGACCAAATCACCGAGGAGATTTACGTAAAGGAGAATTGATGCATGTTTGATTTCAAAAAATTATTTGGCAAACGCGCGCTGACGCGCGCACTTGCTGCGCTGCTGTTGGCACTGGTGCTTTGTCTCTCTGCCTGCGAGGGGCAGGGAACAGGGATCGTTGACACCACCGTTGCAGATACGTCAGCCCCCACCGAGCAGCAGACCACGGTAGCGGACACGGATACCGATGCTCCTACCGAAGAGCCTACCGAAGAACCTACCGAAGAGTCCACCGACGAACCCACCGAGCAACCCACCGAGCAACCCACCCAGGGCACGACCGAAGCACCTACGACTGAGCCCGAAACGCCTGCGGAAACCGAAACAGAGGAGCCCACACCCGAGCTTGATATCTCCAATCTCCCCGCATACAGCGGCAAGGACTACGTTGCGCTCAATGGCAACGTTCCGTATTTTACAGAATCGGAAAAGGTCACAACGTCGTATGAAACGTACGGCGATTTGGATGCGTTGGGCAGATGCACGGTTGTTACGGCGTGCTGCGGCAGAGATCTCATGCCTACCACCGACAGGGGAAATATCAGCAGCATCAAGCCCACGGGCTGGGTGCAGGCACAGTACAGCATTGTTAATGGCGGCAACCTGTATAACCGCTGCCATCTGATCGGCTGGCAGATCACGGGCGAGAATGCAAACGCGCAGAATCTGATCACGGGTACAAGATATTTCAACGAGAACATGATCCCCTATGAGAACATGATCGCGGACTATATTAAGGAAACGAACAATCACGTCATGTATCGCGTCACGCCAATCTTTGAAGGGAATAACCTTGTTGCAAGCGGTGCTGTGATGGAGGCGTGGTCGGTTGAGGACGAGGGCGACGGCGTATGCTTCTGCGTATACTTGTACAACGTGCAGCCCGGCGTGGTGATCGATTACGCAACGGGTGAAAGCTATCTTGAAGCCGACGGCGGGCCCACCACCCCCGGTGAGGAGACCACCATTCCCGACGACGGACTGTTGCACTACGTGCTCAACAAGAGCTCCAAGAAGATTCACAAGACCACCTGCTCCAGCGTGCCTACCATCAAGCCCTCCAACCGCGAGGATTTTGCGGGAACGGAAGAGGAATTGGCGGCACTCTATGCAAAGGGCTATAAGGATTGCGGCAGCTGTAAGGGCGCACATTAAAGCATGAAAACGGAAAACGACTCGGGCTATAACTGCCCGGGTCGTTTTTGTGTGATCCAATATCTGATGAAAAATGCTCCGAATCCGCTTTTGCATAGATTTCTCAATTTATGCATTGACATCTTGCAAAGGGAATGGTATACTATATATAATTGTTACAAATTGATGAATTTTGTTGAAGGGAGACGCTATGGATAAGTCGCAGAGACGGGCGTTGATGTTTTATGCGAGAAAGAAGCAGATCATCACAACCGCAGTGATCTTAGCAATCGTACTGGTTTTGGGAGTAGTGGCAGCTGCACTGTGCTTTACGGAGCCGGGAAGGGATATCGTGAAAGAGGTCAGGTATATCGTGAACGAGCTCGAGTATATCGTGGATGACGTCAAGATTCTTTGGAACGACAGCGTTTCATACGTGCAGGAAAGTCTGAAAAGAGACCAATTGATATATACGCTGAATGCTGATGGAACCGGGTATATTGTTACCGCAGACGGAGCATTCGATAATGCTAATATCAAGATCCCTATACTGTATAAGGATCTGCCCGTCACGCAGATTGGAGATAAAGGCTTTTATAACTGCGGAGCAGCAAGCATCGTGATTCCGAACAGCGTTACGCATATCGGCGAAAATGCTTTTGCAAATTGCAAAAACCTGTCGCAAGTTACCATATCGGAAAACGTGACCGTAATCAGCAAGAGGGCATTCAGTGGTTGTACAAGCTTACAAAGTGTCACGATTCCGGATGGTGTGCAGTATTTGGAAGAGCGTGCCTTTGAAAACTGTACAAGCCTGACGCAAGTTACTATATCGAAAAATGTTATAGGAATCAAAAAAGGTGTGTTTATAGGGTGTACGAGCTTGCAAAGTATTACGATTCCCGAGGGTGTGAAGTATCTGGAAGAGTACGCTTTTTCCGGTTGCACAAGTTTGGAACGTGTGGTGCTTCCGAAAATAATGAACGGAATTGGCAATCATGCATTTGAGAATTGTTTAGCCTTGAAGAGCGTCGTGCTTTCCGATGGCTTGACTTCTATAAGATCCCATACTTTTTACGGCTGTACTGCATTGAGTGAAATCACGATTCCTGATAGTGTGAAATATATAAGAGCCTATGCTTTTGCAGAATCCGGTATCACCAAAATTGTAATTCATACGGGGATAAGCAGGATAGAAAAGTATGCATTTTTCCAATGTAACGAATTGAAGACGGTTACTATGGAGAATGGCGTTCGAAATATTGATCAGCACGCATTTGCAGCATGTGCAGCTTTACAGGAGATAGCACTTCCGGATAGTATTGAAAATATCGAGCAGAGTGTGTTTTCCGATTGCGTGTCGTTGACGGACGTGACGCTGCCGAATAATCTCAAAAATCTTGAAAATGATGTATTTGCGAATTGCACAAGCTTGACCGAGATTGTAATTCCCGGTAATATTAATACCATATATCGAGATGCGTTCTCCGGCTGCACCTCTTTGACGAGCGTTACAATTTCCTATGGGGTAAAGCATGTGTACGATAAAGTGTTTTCCGGTTGTAGTGCGTTGAAGCAGATCACGATTCCAAGTAGCATGAATTGGATGTATTTTTCTTTCTCGGAGTGTGCCGGTTTGACGGATATTTATTTTACCGGAACAGAGGAGGAGTGGCAGGGGGTTCTGACCGGCGATGCCGGCGACGCCCCATTGCCGGACACCGTTACCGTTCACTTTAACTATACGGGAGAATAGACGTAAACTGATACGGTTTCAAAACCGTACACCCCCGCCCCCGAGCACTCGCTCGGGGGCGGGGAATTTGATTGATCGATCTTTTTACTTCTTTTTCTTTTTATGCTTGATCTGCTTTTCCAGATCCGCCAAGGCAGTGTCAATGCCGCCCACTGCGTCAATCAATCCGTATTGCACCGCCTCCGCACCTTCAATGATCGAGCCTACGTCGGTGGCGATCATGTCGGGACGCATCATCAGGGCGTGGATTTCGTCTGCCTTTGCCTTTGAATGACTGCAGATGAAGTGGATGATGCGATTTTGCATCTGCGAAAAATAGGTGTAGGTCTGCGGTGCGCCCACCACCAGCCCATTGATGCGCACGGGGTGTATGGTCATGGTCGCGCTGGGCACGATGAACGACCGCTTTGCCGCAACTGCCAAGGGGACGCCGATGGAGTGTCCGCCGCCCAGCACCACCGATGCCGTGGGCTTGGTCATGGAGGCAATGACCTCCGCAATTGCCAAGCCCGCCTCCACGTCGCCGCCCATGGTGTTGAGCAGAATGAGCAGCCCGTCCACCTCGGGGTCTTGCTCAATCGAGACCAAAAGGGGAATGAGATGCTCGTATTTGGTCGCCTTTTGACCGTCGGGGAGAATATAGTGCCCCTCGATCTGCCCGATGATCGAAAGACAATGAATGCGCTCGCCCGGCGTTTTGGTTACAACGCTGCCGCTTTCCTTTATGTTGTCCAGTACCTTGCAAAGCCCTTCTTTTTGATCCTTTTGTTCCATTCCTAACCTCCGCCTTGTGCCGATATTGACAGTATGCCCGAAAAATATCATGATATGCACCAGTTATTATTCAAAAAATCCCTTTACAATTTTGTTGGATTGTGTTATAATGTAGGATGATAATGGAGAAATCCGGTTTTTATGCAAAAATAAAAAATTCAAATACATAAGGAGATGTCATTATGGAAAACAAAATTCTGGTTGAAACCTCTGCCAGACACATCCACTTGACCAAGGAAGCCGTTGAGGTCCTGTACGGCGCAGGTGCGGAGCTGACTGTAAAGAAGATGCTCAGCCAGCCCGGTCAGTTCGCTACCGGCAACGAAAAGATCACCCTCGTCGGCCCTAAGGGCTCGCTGGCTGTCAGCGTGCTGGGTCCCACCCGTCCTGCAAATCAGGTAGAGCTGTCCTTCTCGGACGCACGCGCACTCGGCCTTGCCGGTGTTCCCGTACGTGAGAGCGGCGACGTTGCAAATACCCCCGGCATCAAGCTGGTTGGTCCTGCAGGTGAGCTGGAGATCGATAGCGGTGTGATCATCGCAAAGAGACACATTCACATGCGTCCCGAAGAGGCTGAAGCACTGGGTGTAACCAACGGTCAGGTCGTTAAGGTGCGCGTAAACTCCGCACGTTCTCTGATCTTTGACGACGTGGTTTGCCGCGTCAGCGACAAGTTTGCTCTGGCTATGCACATCGATACCGACGAGTGCAACGCTGCATGCGCATTCGGTGAGATCTACGGCGAGATCGTAGACTGAAAGGAAAATTAAAGAGATTATGAAGATTTTGTTTCAAGGGGACAGCGTAACCGACGCGGGCAGAGACCGAAGTCAGTCCTCCAATATGGGATTTGGATACCCCAAGTATGCATCCGCTATGCTCGAAGATGCGTTTCCCGATATTGACTTTGCGTTTGTAAACCTTGGTATCAGCGGCAACCGTACTGCTGACCTGGTGGAAAGAATGCAAAGTGATTTCATTGAAATACAACCCGATATAGTTTCTATTATGATTGGTATCAACGACGTATGGCATCATTACGCCTTCTCGTATACCTACACCTCAAACGAGGAGTTTGAGAAAAATTACGTTACCGTGCTTGAAAATCTCAAGCAAAACACCAAGGCAAAAATCATGATCATTCAGCCCTTCCTTCTGGACGTTCCGGATAAGCAGGAGCTTTGGGACGAGCTGATGGAAAAGCATGAAATCGTGAAAAGACTTGCCGATCAGTATGCCGACGCGTACCTGCCTATGCACGAGATTCTGC
>JAFNZX010000009.1 GCA_017382615.1 Clostridia bacterium
GAATGCCCATGGAAACGCCGCCGTCCAGCACGGTATAGGCAAGGGAATCGTCGGAATTCAGATCGTAGAGCGCGTGTCCGCCCTCGTGAATGACGCTGAACATCGAGCTTGCAAGGTTGGTGCGGTCGTAGTTGGTGGTAATGCGCACGTCGTGGTGTGAGCCGAGGCTGGTGGTAAAAGGGTGCTCGGTTGTGCCCAGCCCACAATGCGCCATGTCAATGCCCATGGTCTGCATCAGCGCAAGCGAGAATGCCTCCTGCTCGCTTTCGGGAAAGTCGCCCAAAATGCAGGCGTCGGACACCTGTTCGGCTTTGCCGATTTTTGCGATCAGAGGAACCAGTCTGCTGCGCAGCGTACCAAAGAATTCGTCGCACTTTTCCATGGTCAAGCCCTCTTCGTATTTGTCAAGGCAGTAGTTATAGGGATGCATATCGGGTGCGCAATAGGCAGCAAAGCGACGCTCGGTTGCAAAAATTTGCTCTAAGTAAGGGCAGAACAGGGCAAAATCGTTGGTCTCCTTGGCGGTGTGCCATGCGTCGTCTGCCTCTACCAGCACCTGCTGGTAGGCTACGTATTCCTCCATGGGAATTTTTTGCATTTCCTTGATATCCTTGTAAAGGATCTCCACCTGACGGGCGGTCTTGGCATCCAGCTCGTCCTTGTGCCCGTCCAGATAGCAAAGCAGCGCAACGGTTTGTTCCCCCGTGGAGAGCAGGTAGCTTTCACGGCTGAGAATGGAGAGCGTCTGTCCGCGGTTGGCGGCTGTGCCCTTGGGGGCGGTGGTTGCGCCGTCAAAATAGATCAACGCCATGGCGTGACCGAATGCGCTCAGCTTTTCCTGCAGTTCTTTTAATTGCTCGCATGCTTGATTGAGTTCCATATTAACCTCCATACCGCCCTTGGCGGCTCAAATAGTGTAGGAAACTTCATCTAAAAATGGGTTGGGTCCATTTTTAGATGAAGTTTGGGCGTGAATGGTTGAGTAAGCAGAAATATAACGTGAACTTTCACGCCAACCCTCCATTATTTGAGCATTTTTGCTTTCAGCGCAAGGATCTTGCGCACGGCGTTGTCGATCATTTCCTCGGGGATCGTGCCGTCGCGCACAGCGTCCAGCACGGCGGGGTACTGCTTGTCGTAAGAGGAGCAGCAAAGCAGATCGTTGCCCGAAAGCACCGCCTGCACCGCGCTTGCGCGGTCACCCGTGTACAGGGTAATGGCGTTCATATCCAGCGAGTCGGTAATGATCAAGCCCTCAAATCCCATCTCCTCGCGCAACAGCTTATGTACGGCAGGGGAGAGCGACGCGGGAATTTCGGCATCCATGCAGGAAACGATGTTGTGCGCCACCATGACCACGGGTGCGCCTGCGGCGATACCTGCGCGGAAGGGGGCAAGGTCACGCGTCATAAAGGTTTCCATGTCGCGGTCGTCGCGTGCAATGGAGGTGTGGGTGTCCACGTTGTCACCGTAGCCGGGGAAGTGCTTGAGGCTGCCCACAAGCCCCTTTTGGTTCATGGCGGTGACGACGGTTTGGATGAATTCTGCGGTTTCTTCGGGATCGTGCGAGGCAGTGCGCTTGTAGATAAAGCAATCGGGGTTACCCGACATATCGCATACGGGCGCATAGTTGAAGTTCACACCAAGATCCAGCAAAAGATCTGCCTTTTCCAAGGTATCCTTGCGCACGGCATCCATGCCGCCCTCGGCAATCAGCTCACGGGGAGAGGGGAAGGGCTGTGCGCGGAATGCAGGGTACTTGGAGGCGCGCACTACCGTGCCGCCCTCGCAGTCCACCGCAATAAACATGGGGATCGCGGAAGCCTTCTGATAGGATGCGATCAGCGCGCGCACCTCGTCGGGTGTGCGGTTTGCAAAGTCCACGGCGTACAGGGTAAAGCCGCCTAAGTGATAATCGGTCACACATTTCATAGCAACCTCGTCGTCCTGCGGACGGCGGGTAACAAACATCTGACCTACCTTTTCTTCCAGTGTCATGCCGGCAAGAATTTGTTCTGCGTTCATATTGTCCTCCTCAATCTAAAATGCCAAGGTATTCCTCTAAAGTCAAACCGTGCTCGTGTATCTCGGTTGCTGCCGCAGCACCAACAAAGCGGTAATGCCAGGGCTCGTAGGAATAACCGGTAATCTCGGTCTTATCGGCGGGATAGCGCAAAATGAAGCCGTAGCGGTGTGCATTTTGCTGCAGCCACTCATAGGCGGGATTTTGCGCAAAGGTTTCGTCAAGGGACACGTAATTGGTACTGATTAAGTCAATGGCGTTGCCCGTATGGTGCTCGCTGGTGCCGGGGGCTGCCGAGTAGGTCAGCACGTACTCTCTGACCTGCGCCTCGCTCCAGGTCGGATGCGCGGCAGCCTCTTGGCTCAGATAGGTGTAAAACAGCGTGCTTTGGTAAGCGTAGGAGCGGTAGCCGCTGGTCACCACAATGTCGGTGTACCCTTGCGCGTGCATCTCCTTGACCATTGCTTCTGCAGCCTTGGCTGCGTACAAACGCAGCTCGACCTCCTTGCCGTACAGCGTCAGCGTGCCGTCAAGCTTGGTCAGATCGGGCGGACAGTAGCTCTCGCCCGAGGGGTGTGTCTTGTTGAGCAGCACGAGGTATTCGCTGTTCGAGGTATTGATATATTCAGCGTTTTCGATTTGATTACAGCCCGCAGTCATCGTCATGCCGCAGAGCAGGCAAAGCGGCAAAATCAGCGTTTTAAGAAAGTTCATAAAAGCTCCTTTTTACGGCTTGGTCTCCACCATCAAAAAATAAGGCGAGGTGGGGGAATTGATGATCTGTACGCGCGTGACGCATACCTTGAAGCGGGAAAGGGAAGAGAGGTACTCGCATACCAGCTTTCCTTCCTCGTCGCCCTCCTTGTGTCCGGGGTAAATGGCAATATTGAGAATGCCGTCGCGGTCAAGCAGCTCGATAGCATCGCGGATGGCTGGCAGGGTGGTTTCGCGCATGGTGGTAATGGATTTGTCACCGCCGGGTAGCCAGCCAAGATTGAACATACCCACGCGGAAGGGCTCCTTGACGTACTCCTTGACCTTGTGGTGGGAGTCGTGGATGAGCGTATAGTTTTCGGGGCAGCCCTGCTCGGCAAGGTTTTTGCGGGTGGACTCCACCGCCTGCGCCTGAATATCAAAGGCGTAAACGTGTCCGCTCTCGCCTACGGCTTTGGATAAAAATGCGGTATCGTGGCCGTTGCCCATGGTGAAGTCCACCACGGTGTCACCCTCTTTGATGTGGTTGCCGATAAACAGCTTATGAAGAGAAAGCAGATCGATCATAATGGTACCTCGTTAGTTTTTCTTGGGCTTATCGCCTTTATGTAAATCGGAGCGCAGGAATTTGAAGGCACGCTCCACGGCGTCCTTGGAGTTGTACCAGGGCTCGTCGTCGTAACGGTAGTCGAATTTTTTGCAAAACCAGCTGACGTCCTCGCGCAGCTCGTCAAAATAACTCAGCTCCACGCCCTCCACGTCGTCCATAAACGCGCTTATTTTTTTCCTTGGCAAGCGGCCCTGCCCGTATTGCAGCAGCTTTTTGTAGTGCGGCAGGCAGAAATAGGGCTGAGATTTGAGCTTGGCAGGAAAGTCCTCGTCGGTGTTCCAAAGCAGCACCGCCGTGCCCACCATGTGCTCAAAATGGAAGGCGATGCGGTTGCAAACGTAGCAGGAGCACTCTAACTTGTCAATGCGCTTGGCGGATTTGGCGGGATTGCCCGAAATTTCCTTGCGCAGCTGATCAAGGTGGCTTTCCAAGGTCAACGCCATGCCAAGGCGGTTCTTGCGCACGAACATCATATCGTAATGCGTGCGGCAAAAGCCCTCCTCATTGGTGCGGATGCGGATGTCGGGCTCCATCATGGATGCGCCCAGGATCAGATCCAGCTCGTTTTCCTCCAATTTGTTATAAATGGCGCAAAAGGGGCAGCCCAGCGCGTGATCTGCGGCGGATGCCTCAAACGCCTCGTTGACGGGTATGGTATAGATCTGTTCCATGTGTACCTCCAAGTGTTTTCTACGGTCAATTATAGCATGCCTGCAGTGTCACATGCAAGCGGATTTTGTAAATTATTGTGCGCGGAAAAATGCATCCGCAAAGCTGTTGAAAAACAGTCTGCGCGTGCGGAAGAGCTCGGATTTGCCGCGCCCGAAATGCACGGCGTTTGTCAGAATCATGCCCCACAGTCTGCTCTCGCGATCCACGTAAAGTGCCGTACCCGTAAAGCCGGTATGTCCGTAGCTGCCCTCGGAGAACAGCGCACCCGTCATGTAAGAGAAGGAGGGCGTGAGCTGAAATCCAAGACCGCGATCCTCGTTTTTGCCGGGTGTGGCGTTCTGAATGGCTTTTTCAAAGGTGCGGGGATTGAGGAACGTCTTGCCGTCAAGCACGCCGCCCGCGGCGATCATGCGCGCAAATTTGGTCATGTCGTCCAAAGGTGCGAACACACCCGCGTTGCCCGAAACGCCACCCATGAAGGAGGCGTTTTCGTCGTGCACGCGTCCGCAAAGATACTCGCCGTGCAAGGCGGAAAACTCTGTCGTAACTACGTTTTTGGTGGTGGGATTGTAGCAGGTATCGTGCATGCCCAAGGGCTCGAATACATAGTACTTTGCCAGCTCGTCTAAGGGTGCGCCGCCTACCTGCTCCAGAATCTTTTGCAAAAGAATGTATCCCATGCAGGAGTAGTGTACCTGCTCACCGGGCGCGCACCAGGGCTTGGAGCGCAGGATCACGTCCACCGCTTGGTTTGGATCATCTGTCTGTGTCCAAAGCGGAATGTGCGGCGTCAGCCCCGAATTGTGGTGCATAAGATGGCGAATGGTGACGTCACCGCGTCCTTCGGGGGCGTCTGCGGGAATTTCAAAATAGCGCGAAAGGGGGTCGGTCAGCTCAATCTTGCCCTGCTCAAGCATGCGAAGTGCCACCATGGTGGTGGAAACCAGCTTGGAAAGTGAGGCAAGGTCAAAGAGCGTGTCGCGCTCCAAGGGGAGAATTTCGGGATTTACTTGCTTGTTTCCCATAAAGCCGCTGTCCAGTACCTCGTCACCGTGACCGATGGCGTATGCAATGCAGGGGTATGCGCCTGCCTCCAAGCCGTTTTTCAGTATTTCTCTTGCGCGGGAAAAATCAGGTGTCTGCCGCATGATGTCATGTCTCCTTTCGGCTATGTGTAATCTGTCTTTATTATAGCGCAAAATTAGAATTTACACAATACTTTTCTTACAGATTCGACAAAAAATGTTCGCAAATTACTTGACATTCGCGATTTTTGGTGCTATACTTATGGGTAAGAAAGAAAGGCGCGTTTGCAGAAACTGTCAATCTGCCTTTGTTTCCGAAATAACTTTTTCCAAACGGAGGTTCTTTATGAAAAAAAGTTCTGCACTTAAGGCGCAGGCAAGAGCTGCGATGAAGGGCAACTGGGGTTGGTCCATCCTTGCTCTGCTCGTGGTTGGCGCAATCAGCAGCATTGCTGACTCCATTACGCTCGGTCTTGCTGTACTCGTCACCCCTGTTTTCGCGTTTGGTCTGGCATCCTTCTTTATGACTGTTGCACGTCAGGGTTCCGCTCCTTTTACAACCATCTTCACCGACACCTTCTCCGGCTTCTTCAAGAAGTGGCTGGCAATGTTCCTGGAAGGTTTGTACATTTGCCTGTGGAGCATGCTGTTCGTCATCCCCGGCATCGTAAAGTCCTATGCTTACGCAATGACTTACTACATCCTGCTGGACAATCCTGAGATGAGCGCAAACGAAGCTATCACCAAGAGTAAAGAGATGATGAAGGGCTACAAGTGGAAGCTGTTCTGCCTGGACTTCTCCTTCATCGGCTGGTACCTGCTCTCCTTCCTGACCTTTGGTCTGGTACTGATTTATGCAATTCCTCTGATGAACGCTGCAAGAGCACAGTTCTACGAGGAGCTCAAGGCTCAGAACTAATCTGAACTTGACTATGAATAAAGCCGCAGCACGTGCTGCGGTTTTATTTTAGAAGGAGGAAATATGAAGCAGTTAAAAATGCACCGCGAGTGTGCACCCGTCAAGCTGCGCGAGCTGCCCCGGGGCTATGCTTATGAGCCTTATTGCGGACAAACAGAGCAGGTAGCCGATTGGCTGGAGCTGTGCTTTGAGGCACTGATCCCGACCAAGGAAGAAAAGTGGTTTGCGGATACGATCCTACACTATCCCGATCTGTGCCCCGAGCGCGATCTCTTTTTTGTGGTCGAGCAGTGCACGGGCAGGCGCGTTGCCACCACTGCGGCGGTCTGCCATACAGACGAGGGGTATATTCACATGGTTGCTGCCTCGCCCGACGTGCGCGGCAAGGGGATTGGGCACGCGATGCTCAGCCATGCCTTGCGCATATTGGAGGCGCGCGGATGCACGTACTATGTGCTGACCACCGACGATTTTCGCCTTCCCGCCATAAAAACATATCTGGATGCGGGCTTTGTGCCCGTGATTGAGCAAGACCCCGAAAGTGACGTCAGAGCGCGCTGGGAAGAGGTGCTTGCACAGCTGCGTTATCCGCGTCAAATACGTTTCAAGGAGAATTAAGACATGATCAAAGCAGTAAAAGCAAAAGCAAGAGAATTGGTTATTGATAATCTGGCAGGCTCAATTTTTGCCTTCTTTTTGTTGGTGGTATTGACCGTTTTGCTGGATGCCACCGGCATCGGTGCAATCTTTTCCGGAGTGGTTGCCTTTGGATATGCAATCTTTTGCTTGGAGCTTATCAAAACCAAAAAGGCAAAGATCGGCACGTTCTTTAGCGGCATCTTCAAGGGATTTTTCAAAAAGTGGGCAGCAGGCTTCCTGATGGGACTTTATACCTTTTTGTGGTCGCTGTTGTTCCTGATTCCCGGCTTTGTCAAGTACTACGCATATTCCATGACGCCTTACATCATGGCGGAAAAGCCCAATATGAGCATAAACGACGCCATCACCAAGAGCCGCGAGATCATGAAGGGGCACAAGTGGCAGCTGTTTTTGCTGGATCTGTCCTTTACCGGCTGGATGATTCTGAGTGCTCTGACGTTGGGACTTGCGCTTGTGTACGTCTGGCCTTATTACAATGCAGCCAGAGCCGCTTTTTATAAGGAGATCAAAAAATCGGCGAAATAATATCATAAAAAGCGCAGCCCGATGGGGCAGCGTAAATAGCGGTAAAAATATGTGAAGCAGAAGTCTTTAGTGGGCTTCTGCTTTTGCTATGGAGATATTACGCGCAGAAACCGATTGTATTCGCGCTCTCCCCCCTGCGCTTGGAACAAGCCTGCGCCAGCCTTCCCCCCTCCCGGGGAAACGCTGATTAAATC
>JAFNZX010000010.1 GCA_017382615.1 Clostridia bacterium
CCGCGCACGAATATCCCAATAAAGCAGGCGCGTTTACCGTTCGCGTCAACGACACTATGCCAAGCGTGGCAGGCACGTTCCGCGTGTGCTACGGCGGAGGGGAAGTGCGCGTGGAGCGACTTGCCAATGACGCGATAGCAGACGTAACGCTGCCCGAAACGGCACTGGTGCAGCTGCTTTACGGCTATCTGTCCTTGGATGCGCGCAGTCTTGCGTTTCCGGACGGCGTAGAGGTGCAGGGGGATTGTGAAGACCTGCTCCGCGCATTTGGGCGCAAGCCGGGCGGTATTTTTGAGCATTTCTGATTGTTTTTTTGAGCGATTCTGAACGCTTTTGAACGTGGAGGACAACCCTATTATGAGAAAATTTGATCTTGGCGGCGCGTGGCGTATGACGGGCAACGGATATGATGTGACGGGGAAAATACCCGGCTCGGTGTATTCGTTTTTGCATGTGGATAATGCGATTTTGCCCGATCCGCACGCAGCGGACAACGAGGATATATATCTGGCAATTTCCGAGCACGACTATACCTTTTCGCGCACGTTTGATTGGTACGACGCGGGGACCCGCACAAGCTTGGTGTTTGAGGGACTGGATACGCTGTGCAGCATTTATCTCAACGGCACGCACGTAGCAGACACCGACAATATGCACCTGCGCTATGAATTTGACGTGACGCAGCTTTTGGCAGAGCACAACACTTTGCAGGTGATCTGCCATTCGCCCACCAAGTACATAGCAGAGAAGGACGCGCAGGAAAAGCTGTTCGGTGCAACCGATTGCATGCAGGGATACCCCCATTTGCGCAAGGCGCATTGCATGATGGGCTGGGACTGGGGACCAAGACTCCCTGACGCGGGTATCTGGCGCGACGTGTATTTGCTGGAGGATACCGCCGGCGGGCGCATTTTGGACGTGCGCGTGACGCAAAGGCACGAGGGCGGCAGAGTTTTTCTGACTCCTACGATGGAATTTTCAGGGAACGGAACTCCCGAGGTTTGGTTGAACGCGCCCGACGGCAGCGTTTGTGCTTTGGCGTTAGGGGTTGAAACCGAGGTGCAAGATCCGCAGCTTTGGTGGCCGAACGGGCTTGGAGAACAGCCGCTCTATACCGTGCAGGCATGGCTGGTGGTAGACGACGAGATCATAGACGGCAGAGAGCTGCGCGTGGGACTGAGCCAAATGGAGCTTGTCAGACAGGTGGACGCCTACGGCATCGGCTTTTATCACCGCGTCAACGGTGTGGATATGTTTGCCATGGGTGCGGATTATATTCCCGAGGACAATATTTTCAGCCGCATTACCAAGGAGCGCACGCGTAAGCTGCTGCAGCATTGCAAGGATTGCCACTTCAACGCCATCCGCGTATGGGGCGGCGGTTATTATCCCGACGATTGGTTTTTCGATATTTGCGACGAGCTTGGCTTGGTGGTCTTCTTTGACCTTATGTTTGCGTGCTCGGTCTACGATCCCGACCAAAAGCTGATGCAAAGCATGCTTACCGAGGTTGAGCAAAACGTGCGTCGCATCCGTCACCACGCCTGCATAGGACTCATTTGCGGCAACAACGAGATCGAATGGCATTTCCACGAGTACGTGGCGATTTCGGGCAGAACCGACAGAGAGCACCTGGAAAAAGTGTATCTGACGCTGTTTGAAAAGAAAATTCCTGCGGTTTTGGCACGTGTTTGCCCCGAAATTGCCTATATTCCGTCCTCGCCCACCTCGCTTGGCGGCTTTGCCGATCCCAACGGCGAGCCCTGCGGCGATTGTCACGACTGGAATCCCGATCATCTTTCCTTCAGAAACCGCTTTTACCGCTACGTCAGCGAGTTTGGCTTCCAGTCCTTGCCGAGTATCAAAACCGTGCGCGCTTACGCTACGGACGGCAACACCAATCTCTGCGCACCGCTCATGGAGCGTCACCAGCGTTCGGGCGGCGGCAATGAATTGATGCTCTCGCAGCTTGCCAAGTTCTATCCCTACGCGGGCACGACCGAGCAGCTGATCTATGCATCTCAACAGTATCAAGCCGACTCGGTGCGCTACCGCGTCGAGCACATGCGCCGCCACCGCGGCAGATGCATGGGCGCGCTTTACTGGCAGCTGGGCGATATTTGGGGTGGCACTTCCTGGGCAAGCATTGATTACTTTGGACGCTACAAGGCGTTGCAGTACGCGGCAAAACGCTTTTTCGCGCCTGTATTGCTGTCCTGCCAAGAAAACGGACTTGTGCAGCACAGAGGCAATATCAACGCGCAGAGCGGC
>JAFNZX010000063.1 GCA_017382615.1 Clostridia bacterium
ACATTCCGTAGGGACAGGCGTCCCCGACTGTCCGCAAATCATTATATTCCGTAGGGACAGGCATCCCGATTATCCGGTTACGTCATAAGACGTAAGAAATATACGGACAGTCGAGGACGCCTGTCCCTACATAAGGGGAATCGCGGACAGTCGAGACGCCTGTCCCTACGCATATTTCCCACACAATTTAATAAACACCCCTGGGCGGGTGTGCTTGGCGTTCAGCTCCCCGTTTGTAACTTTTCACAATTCTTTTCCCGAAATAATGATAAAGATAGTCAAGGTTTTTATCCGTCAAAGCCTTGACTATTTTTCTGATGTGTGGTATAATATGATAGATGTGAAAATAGGGCTTGCGGCAGAGCATTTCGGGCAGTTTGGCGAAAGGCAGCAGATGCGGTGCGTCCGAAATTTCACACGCACGCTTTACAATACAAATTTCTGTCCGAGGCAGTTTGGTCGGCGCAGACAATATCAGGCGAACCTGTATGCACGGGGCTCGCTATCTGTGGTCGCGCCCTGAGCATCTGCTTTTGGCACGGCTATTTTTGTATCTTTCAAAAGACCCCACAGAAAGGAACTTACGCACATGACACTGTTTACAAACGCTTGCATGTTTGATAACGGCCGCCTCGTCCACAAGGATGCTGTCCTTATGGATGGTGCTTTGTCTTTCTTTGCTCCCAACAGCATCACCGCTGATGCTGCTGACACTGTTTTCCATAATTGTTATATTTTTCCCGGTTTTTGTGATGTGCACGTACATCTGCGAGAGCCGGGTTTTTCTTATAAAGAGACCATTGCCACGGGCACGGCGGCAGCGGCACGCGGCGGCTATACCGCGGTGTGCAGTATGCCTAACTTAAATCCCGTTCCCGACAGCGTCGATCACCTGTCCGAGCAGCTCTCTATCATTGAGCGCGATGCAATCATCGACGTCTACCCGCTTGGCGCACTGACGGTGGGTCAGCGCGGCGAGATGGCTGCGGATCTGGAGGGCATGGCACCCTATGCGATTGCCTACTCCGACGACGGACGCGGCGTGCAAAGCACCGAAATGATGGAGGCGCTCATGCAGCGCGCCAAGGCGCTTGGCAAGGTGGTGGTGGCACACTGCGAGGATAACTCCCTGCTAAAGGGCGGCTACATTCACGACGGCGAGTACGCGGCAGCGCACGGACACCGCGGAATTTGCTCCGAGAGCGAATGGGGTCCGATCAAGCGTGACCTTGCGCTTGCCGAAAAGATCGGCTGTGCTTACCACGTCTGCCACATTTCCACCAAGGAGAGCGTGCAGCTCATTCGCGAAGCCAAGGCACGCGGCGTGAACGTCACCTGCGAAACGGGTCCCCACTACTTAACGCTATGCGACGCAGATCTGCAGGAGCACGGACGCTTTAAGATGAATCCCCCCTTGCGATCGGCTGCCGACAGAGACGCGCTGATTGAGGGTGTGAAGGACGGCACCATCGACATGATTGCCACCGACCACGCACCGCACTCGTGGGAGGAAAAATCCAAGGGACTTGAAAAGAGCGCGATGGGCGTGGTTGGTTTGGAAACCGCCTTCCCCGTGCTATACACCTACTTGGTAAAGCCCGGTATCGTCAGCTTGGAGCGCATCATAGAAATGCTGACCCGAGCGCCCCGCGAGCGCTTTGGTATCGAGCAAGGCGAGCAATCCTATACCGTTTGGCAATGCGACGACGCATATACCGTTGATCCCGAAAACTTCAGTACCAAGGGTCGCGCCACTCCCTTTGCGGGGCACGAGCTCTTTGGCACTTGCATCACTACAATTCACGGAGGTAAAATCGTATGGAAAACAAAATGAACATCAAGCTCGTGCTCGAGGACGGCAGCGAATTTTGCGGCTACAGCTTCGGTGACGACAGCATTCGCAACCGCGTTTGCACCGTGGTATTCAACACCTCAATGGTAGGATACCAGGAAATCGTTTCCGACCCCGCTTATACCGATCAATTCGTGGTTATGACCTACACACTCATTGGCAATTACGGCATGACCGAGGAAGACTATGAATCCAAATCCCTCTCCATCGGCGGCTTGATCGTACGCGAATACAACGACCAGCCCTCCAACTTCCGCTACACCAAAACGCTGGAAGAGGTGATGTGCGAGCACAATATCCCCGGCATTTGGGGCATTGACACCAGAATGCTGACACGTAAGCTGCGCGACAATGGCAGCATGCGCGGCATTCTGACCGACGTGGATACCTCCACCGCTTCCGCGCTGGAAATGATCCGCAACACCCCCGTCCCCACCGACGCAGTGGCAAGAGTGAGCAGCAAAAAACGCTGGTACACCAGAACCGCCAACGCAAAGCACCACGTCGTTGCCATTGACTGCGGCATGAAGACCAACATCGTGCGTACGCTGACCGCCAAGGGCTGCAACGTCACGGTCGTTCCCTATAACACCACCCCGGCACAGATTGAGGCTCTTAACCCCAACGGCGTGATCATTTCCAGCGGCCCCGGCTGCCCCACCGATGCAGGTGCGGTCATTGATACAATCAAGGCGCTGTGGGGCAAATACCCCATGTTCGGCATCGGCCTTGGTTGCCAGCTGATCTGCCTTGCAAAAGGCGCAACGATTGAAGCTCTGCCTCACGGACACCGCGGTGGCTATCCCGTTCGCTGCTGCGAGGACGGCAAGATCACCAGCACCGCACAGAACCACGCATATATTGTCAACCGCGACAGCCTTGCGCAAACCGGCTTGACCGTGCTTTACGAAAACGTCACCGACCTGACGGTTGAAGGTGTGATCGACACCGAGAATAACGTACTGGGCGTGCAATTTGCCCCCGAAAGCGCACCCGGTCCGCAGGATAATTACGCACTCTTTGACCGTTTCATTGCCATGATGAAGGAGGATAACTGATATGCCTAAGAGAACAGACATAAAGAAGGTACTTGTGATCGGCTCGGGTCCGATCGTCATCGGCCAGGCTGCCGAATTTGACTATGCAGGCACGCAGGCTTGCCTTGCACTCAAGGAAGAGGGATATGAGGTTATCCTGTGCAACTCCAACCCCGCAACCATCATGACCGACACCACCATTGCGGACAAGGTCTACATGGAGCCCCTGACGCTGGAATACGTGGCACGCGTTATCCGCCACGAGCGTCCCGACGCCATCGTTCCCGGCATCGGCGGTCAGACGGGTCTGAACCTTGCTATGCAGCTGGAAAAGAAGGGCATTCTGCGTGAGTGCGAATGCGAGCTGCTTGGCACTTGCGGTGCAAGCATTGAAAGAGCCGAGGACAGAGAGCTGTTCAAGCAGCTTTGCGAGGATCTCGGTGAGCCTGTTCTCCCCTCCCTGATCGCAAACACCATGGAGGAGGGTCTTGCAGCAGCAAAGGAGATTGGATATCCCGTAGTGCTTCGTCCCGCCTTCACCTTGGGCGGCACGGGCGGCGGCTTTGCTGACAACGAGCAGGAATTCAAGGATATTATGAAAAACGCCCTGCAGCTCTCCCCTGTACACCAGGTACTGGTAGAAAAGAGCATCAAGGGCTACAAGGAGATCGAATACGAGGTTATGCGCGATGCCAACGACACCGCCATTGCCATCTGCAACATGGAGAACGTTGACCCCGTCGGCATTCACACCGGTGACTCCATCGTCGTTTGCCCCTGCCAGACGTTGACCAACAAGGAATCCCACATGCTGCGCGACAGCGCACTCAAGATTATCCGCGCGCGGGGCATTGAGGGCGGCTGCAACGTACAGTTTGCACTTGACCCCCACTCCTTTAGCTACTACCTCATTGAGGTTAACCCCCGCGTTTCCCGTTCTTCCGCGCTCGCTTCCAAGGCAAGCGGCTACCCCATTGCACGCGTGACCGCCAAGATCGCCGTCGGTATGACGCTGGACGAGATCAAGATCGGCAACATTCTTGCCGCTTGTGAGCCCGCGCTTGACTACGTGGTCACCAAAATGCCTCGCTTCCCCTTTGACAAGTTCGTTTCCGCCAACAACAAGCTTTCCACGCAGATGAAGGCGACCGGTGAGGTCATGAGCCTTGGTCGCACCTTTGAAGAAAGCCTTCTCAAGGCTGTTCGTTCCCTGGAGATCGGCGTCAACCACATCTATATGAAGAAGTTTGACGACTATACCCAGGAGCAGCTCATGGAATACATCAAGGACGGCACCGACGACCGCAT
>JAFNZX010000002.1 GCA_017382615.1 Clostridia bacterium
ATTTGGCTATAGCAATTTATGCCTAAACTTTCGCGTTCCCCTTCAGTCGCTGCGCGACAGCTTCCCCCCGGGGGACGCCTTTATAGAGCGCAGCCGAATTGTTTGGTTATACTCTTCGGTAGAGTTTTCTTAACTTAAGGACACTGGAGGCCATGCCCTAAAAGACGGATATAACGTGCGATGCTTCTCACTAAACCTATGGTTTAGCGACTGGAAAAACAAGTCATTGACGAATTTTGGCACTTATGGTACAATGAAAGCACAACACAAACGAGAGGGGCACGGAACATGAATATAGGCGAAAAGATCTGCTTTCTGCGTAAGGATCGCGGCATGACGCAGGAAATGCTTGCGGAGCAGCTGGTTATATCAGCGCAAGCCATTTCCAAATGGGAGAGAGGCGTGGCGAATCCCGATCTTGAAATGATACCCAAGCTGGCAAAAATTTTTAACGTTTCCACCGACGAGCTGCTTGGCATAGCAGCACCGCGCGCTGCGGAGAGCGAGCTGGAAAAGCGTATTGCCTCCTTGGAGCGTCTGCTGGAAATGCTGACAGCAAAGGATGAGGGCGCGTCCAAGGAAATCATGCTGCGCGAGGCACCGCGCATATCATGCTTTGATTTTTCCAAAATGTCCGCAGAGGATAAACAGAAATGGAAGCCCGACGGCTTGCATATCATGGATGACAAAGGGACGCTTTGCATGAAAGCCGTGCCTGTTGAGCGGCAGGTGGGTGAGATTGTTGACCCGCAATGCATCATCGCGGGGTTGAGCGTGCCGCTTGACGGCGTCAGCCGCATTCTCATCAAGCTTTCCACCGTAGGAAACCGACATCATCATGCACTGCAGGTTTTCTTTACCACCCGCGAAAATGCGAATTGGGACGAATATAAGTCGATACGCACAGGCTACCCGAACGGCAATAAAATGACGCTGGATCTTGCCGTAAACCATCCCCTGTTCTGCGGCATACTGACAGGCTTGCGCATAGATCCCTTTGCTGACGGTCAAGGAAAAACGGAGATAGAATCGGTCATGCTGCTGACGCAGCAGGGTGAGGTCGTGTTTGAACTGCAGGCAGACGAATATAAGGACAAGATCGTACGCAAAAGCAACGACGACAAGCTGGAAGGCATTACCGAGCCGACAATCGTGCTCAAAAACGCCGAGTCCTGTCCGCAGCTACCCAATATTTCGTTTTCATCCGACCCGGTCAAATTCATGCGGCAGGTGTGGGATCCCATGCTTTTGCACGACGATCTTGACCTGAACATTGACCGCGCAAGGTACATTCATCTGCGCATCAAGACCACGCTGTTTGACCAAAACAGGCAGCCTTGGTATGACATGCGCGCGAACGCGCACATCAACGCTGAAATGAAGCTGTATTTCAAGACGCCCGGCTGTGAGGATTACACCGAGCAGCGCAGATTTAACGTGCAATATCTGGCAACCGGTCAGATGCAGGACATTTACGTGGATACCTCCAATAACGGCTTCTGGCACGGTACGCTGACAGGCTTGCGCCTTGATCCGATTGAAGATCAAGGAGCGTCGTTTGAGCTGGAGCAGATCGAGCTGCTCCAGGGTACGCCCAAGATCAAAATGAGCGGATTTATGAGCAGCCTTGAAGAAAAGATCAGAAAGCTTGAGCAGGATATGGACGATCTGCGCAGCGAGGTGGACGATATTTCCTGCGTGCGCGACGATTGCGAGGATATGTGCGACGAGCTTGACAGCCGCGTGGAAGCATTGGAAAGTCGGCTCGAGGAATTGGAGAACGGGGAGTGAGTAATCTTGAACCGTAGGAGGCGACGTCCTCGACGCCCCATGTCAGATACAAAGAACTTACGGTTCTTGCGGACAGTCGGGGACGCCTGTCCCTACAGCGGTTTATTCTGTAGGGACAGGCGTCCTCGACTGTCCGCAGGTTTCATAAAAAATGCGGGAGCAAGCCCCCGCCCTACGGTATGACCGTGGGGTTGAGGATTGCTCCCGTTTTGTTTATTTCATTTTTCCCAAATCGGTCGCGTAGCACCATTTGCCGCCGATCAGACGTCCCAAGAGGTACTTGCTGCATGCCGATTCACAGTACACGTACAGCTTGCCGTTCACGAACGCCAGCTCCTCGGACATAGGCGCGATCTTATAATCCTTGATCAGCGATGCGCTGTCCATTGCGTAAAGCGGCACGGTTGTGCCCATCACCTCAATCGTGCCTTGCTCTTCCGAGCGCGTCAGATCGTACTCAAGAATGTACGAGAACGCAAAGCTCCATGAGGTAGATACGTAAACGCGGTCACCGTTAAAGCACATTCCCTGCACCCGCCCCGGAATGCTGTACGCCTTGATCGGTGTGGTAGAAATACCAAGCTCCGCATTTTCATCCAAGGCAAAATCCACAGCCAGCGCATAATGGACGTCCCCTGCTTTGGTGGTCACGTGGTGCGAGGGCAGCGTTGGATATTTCTCCTCAAGATAAAATTCTCCTACCGTCAAAACACCGTCGTGAATGGTCAGACACGAGGGAGTGACGTAATCTTCCTCGGAAACAGACAGCAGGATATCGCCAAGGCAACGAATGGAAGCGCCGTACTCGGCTGCCATGATTTCTGCGTAGGAATACACGTTCAAGGGCTCGCTCTCGCCCGAAACGTACACAAAATCCCCGTTTCGGGTAATACCGCTGCCGTGCCCCGTGAATGCCGTGCCGTCCTTGTTTTGTAATACGACCTTTTGCAGGCATTCCCCGGTGACTGCATCCACCACGTAAATGGGCGACGCTCCGCCGGCGGCAAAGTAGCCGCTGAGCAGGAAAACTTCCTCATCCTCACAATAATGCATGCCCTGCGGCACGTAGCCCTCCTTCAGACCGGGAATGAAGAACGCCTTTTCCGAGGCGGCATAGTAATCCATTGCCCCCAGCCTATAATAGCCAATACAACCTACGATTACCGAGCCAAGCAGTGCGATCAGGCTGCCAAGTGCTATTAGTGCAATGATCAAAATTTTTTTGTTTTTCATGCTTTTTCTTTCATTACATACCAAGAAGGTAGCGTTTTTTTCATGTTTTCATACCACACCAGTACCTCTGCCTGCTGCGCTCTCATAACCTCAATTTCCTTTTCTCCAAACGGAATAGCCCACGGCAGGGAGCTGAGTGTGTTGGAACAGATATACAAGGCAAGCAGTTGCCAGAATTCCGGCGGTACTTTCCCTTCAAAATATCCATCCACCATACCCGATGCAAAATGCGGGGCTGCCTGCGCACACCAAACGATGCGGTTAAATTCCTCCCACGGGTCCCCGTAATCATCACGGTCAAAATCAATGATGGTCAGCGTCCCCTGCGCGTCTATCATCATATTGCCTACATGATAATCACCGTGCTGATAAGTCTGGGGACGGCTGTCAAGCAAATGGCGGTGACCGGCAATATAGTCCAGCATTTCTGCGTCCCCGTGCTCGTATTTAAGCGGGCATTCCGCATACATTTTGATTTTTCGGTCGATTTTGGCGTTAAACCTATCCCTCCATGCAAGGATGCCCTCGGGCGCGGGA
>JAFNZX010000064.1 GCA_017382615.1 Clostridia bacterium
AACTGCAGCCCGTAGCTCATAGCGTACTTTTCGACATACGACCCTGCCGCACCGCAGATGATCATGGACTTGGGACAGCCGTCAAAGGCAGCGTAGCCTATGGTGCTGACAGCGTCACCCAACGTGACCTTTTGCAGCGATCCGCAGCCATAGAATGCAAACCAACCAATGCTTGTCACGCTTGCGGGCAGCGTCACACTCGTCACCTTGGAGTCTTTGAACAGATTGTCACCAAGCGAAGTGACCGCGTAGCCGTCTATTTCGGCAGGAATGGTCACGTCGGTTTCCGTGCCCGTGTACGATGTCAGCGTTGCCGTGCCGTTTTTGATTTCATACGTAAACGCGGCAGCGGGGGACTCCGGCTCGGGGCTCTCGGTAGACTGCTCGGGCTTTGCCATGACGTCGGTATCAAGCGCGCCGAGCTGCGCTTCCAGCTGCGCAATGGTTTGCTTGTAGGCAAAGGTGTCCACGTAATGCTGCTGCTTGAGCACAAGAATCTCGTTTTGCAGGTCGTTTACCATTTTTTCATAGTAAGCAAGCTGCTCTCGAAAAACGTCTTCGCTCACGCTTTGGTTGGTTGGCGGCGTTCCGGCGCTCTGCTCATTTTGCGCCCCACCGTCAGGCTGCTTATCCCCGCATGCTGCGCAAAAGCCGAAAATCAGCAGGCAAGCAAGCGCAAAGGGAAAAATTTTGACGTATCTCATATTGTGGTCTCCTTTCTTTTTTGAGATACTCCTATCATACCGCAAGCGAGGTGGGAGAAAAGCGCGAGGCGTGTCGGGCAAGTTGTGAATTTTCGGTAAATGCTTGAAAGATAAATCTAATTGTGAAAAATTCGTAAAAACACTTGCATTTTTTATACATCTGTGTTATAATACTGAAGTTGCAGCATCGTGCTGCGAAATAAGGCCATACCAGCCGGGGAATTAGCGGAGCCCTGTACCTGAAATCCGCTACAGCAGGGGTGGATCCCTCCTTTGAGGATCGAACCTTTACGAATATCAGAGTCGTATCTGCTGTGTTGAGAAACGGGTCTTACGCAATTGAGGGCTGTGAACCATGTCAGGTGGGGGACCAAGCAGCATTAAGCGGTTACCTTGGTGTGCCGTGAGGTTGCCTGTTTTGAGCAGGAGGTACGAAGATCGCGTAGGGGCGACATTCGATTTTGAGGTGTATGGTCTTGTTTTGCAGCAAGGTGCTGTATTTTTTAGGGGGTAATTTATGCATCAGGCTTTGTACAGAAAATGGCGTCCGCAACGGTTTGAGGACGTGTGCGGTCAGGAGCACGTGACGTCGATACTGCAGTATCAGACCAAAACGGGCGGCCTTTCGCATGCGTATTTGTTCTGCGGCTCACGCGGAACGGGTAAGACTACCTGTGCAAAGATTCTTGCAAAGGCAGTCAACTGCGAAAACCCGCAAAACGGCTCGCCTTGCCTTATGTGTGACGCGTGCCGCTCGATCGAAGCGGGAAGCGCGACGGACGTCCTGGAAATGGACGCAGCCTCCAACAACGGTGTAGACAATATCCGTGATATCCGTGATGAGGTCGTCTACCCTCCCAACGCGCTCAAAAAGCGCGTGTACATCATCGACGAGGTGCACATGCTTTCGGCAAGTGCATTCAACGCGCTGCTTAAAACCTTAGAAGAGCCGCCCGAATACGTCGTGTTCATTCTGGCAACAACCGAGCTGCAAAAGCTGCCCGCAACCATTATTTCCCGTTGTCAGCGGTATGATTTCCGCAGAATTGCCACGCCGGTGCTTGCTGACCGCCTTTGTTATATTGCGGCACAGGAGGGCATCTCGCTTGACCGCGAGGCAGCCGTGCTGCTGGGCAGAATGGCGCAGGGCGGTATGCGTGACGCCATCAGCCTACTTGAGCTTTGTGCGGGGACGGGGGCACATATCAGCGTGCAGACCGTAAACGAGACCGCAGGCTCGACGGGCAGGGACAGCATGATGGAAACCGTGCGTGCCATTGCCGCGCGGGATTACGATAAACTGTTTTCCATGATCGACGCTGTGGTGCAATCCTCCAAGGATATTGCCATCTTTTGGCAGGATCTGATCGGTCTTTACCGCGAAATGTTAGTGCTGCGCACTGCAAAGGACGCGGCTGCGTATCTTGACTTGACCGATAGTGAGCTTGCCGCCATGCAAGAGGTGGCGAAGCCCTTTAAGTCGTCTACGCTTTTGTATCATTGCTCGCTATTGGAGCAGGCACTCCTTTCCATGCAAAGAGCCAACGCCATCAAGCGTATCGTGGCAGAAAGCACGCTTGTGCGCATGTGCGACCCCGAGCTGCAGACCTCTCCCGAGGCTTTGCTTGCGCGCATTGCCGCACTTGAAGATAAAATTGCATTCGGGCAGGTAGCCCCGGCAGCTACCCCTGCACCCCAAGCTGTAGGGACGGATTCCATAGCCGCCCGCGAAACCACCTTCCAAGGGGCGATTCATGATTCGCCCGCGCAGACCGCGTCACCCGCACAATCCACCCCCGTAGGGGCGGATTCCATATCCGCCCGCGAGCCCGCATCGCCCGCCCCCCGCATCCCAAAGCTTAAAAAAACCGAGCCCACGGGTGAAAAACGCACCCTGCGCCCCTTGCGCGTATGGGCACAGGTGCTTGATAAGATGACCAAGGCAAACCCCTTGGCTGCAGGCTTTTACTATGCGGCTAAGGCGTACTCGGATGAAGGCGGCAACGTAGTGCTCAAGTTCACGTCTGATTTTGACATTCAAATGGCGCAGAGCTACAACGCCGTGCCCACGCTGTGCAGCATTCTGTCGGGGCTGCTCAACGCCAACGTCACGCAGGCACAGGTCAAGTATGAATGTGAAGGGCAGAGCGGTGCACAGAATTCCGTCATTGACGAAATACTTGAAAGCGCACAGGATAACTGAAAATAAATTTTAAGGAGATAGAATCATGAGAGCAAACATTCCCAAGGGTATGGGCGGCGGACCGCAGAACATGCAGTCCATGATCCGCCAGGCACAGAAAATGCAGGAGGATATGGCGGCAAAGCAGGAAGAGCTGGACGCACGCGAGTATGAGATCAATGCGGGCGGCGGCGTTGTAACCGTCAAAATCAACGGTAAGAAGGAGATTTTGTCTATTGACCTTGATCCC
Source organism: Clostridia bacterium (assembly GCA_017382615.1). Lineage (GTDB taxonomy): Bacteria > Bacillota > Clostridia > Oscillospirales > CAG-272 > SVQP01. Next base: position 3,137 of record JAFNZX010000064.1, read on the forward strand.
GAAATCGTCGATCCCGATGACGTTGAGACCCTGACCGACCTGCTCGTTGCAGGCGTCAACGAGGCAATCAAGCGCGTGGAAACCACCAATGCAGCAGAGATGGAAAAGATCACCGGCAGCATGAACCTGCCCGGCATGTTCTGATATGGCAGAATACATGGTAGCACTGCGCAAGCTGGAGGAGCAGTTTGCACGCCTTGAGGGTGTGGGACGCAAATCGGCTACGCGCATGGCGTTTGCGGTGCTGGAAATGGAGATGGAGCAGGCAGAGGAGTTTGCAAAAGCCATCATTGAGGCAAAGCAGTCTATCCACTTGTGCCCGATCTGTCAGAATCTGACCGATCGCGACGTCTGTCCCATTTGCTCCGACCTTTACCGTGACCAGAGCATCGTTTGCGTGGTGACCGACGTCAAGGCGGTTATGGCAATGGAGAAGGTCAAGGACTATCGCGGCACGTATCACGTGCTGCACGGTGTGATCTCTCCCATGAACCGCGTCACGCCCGAGCAGCTGAAAATCAAGGAGCTGCTGGCGCGCCTGGAGGACGACACGGTCAAGGAGATCATTCTCGCCACCAACGCAGACATTGAGGGCAACGCAACGGCAATGTATCTTGCGCACCTGATCAAGCCGCTTGGCATCAAGGTGACAAGACTTGCTTACGGTATCCCCGTGGGCGCAGACCTCAACTATGCCGATGAGTACACGCTCATGCAGGCACTGGAAGGACGACGCGATATGTAAAAAAGCAACCGCGCATCGGGCTGCGAAAATAGCGTAATATTAGCAGGAATTTGTTCGATTTTGAGCAAATTCCTGCTGTTTTTATTAGCATATAGCGGTGAAGGAGCGTCCGTATGGGAACCCCTACCACCGCAACCGCGTCATCCAATCGCTCCAAGTATTCGCGATTGTCTTCCGCTGCGGTCCCCCTCCCGCAGCGGGGAGGCTTTGTTTCGGAAAGCCAAACCGAACGCGCATCCAAGACGGAAGATTAAAACCTTCACTAAAACGGACATTCATACAAAATCGGATGCCTGAATGAGCCTCCCCGCTGCGGGAGGGGGACCGCAGCGGAGCGACGTTGACCGAGGCACGAGGGAAAACAAGCGACGCGGTTGCGGTGGTGGGGGTTCCCATACGGACGCTCTTTTGCCAAGAGCAGGACGAAAAAAGCCACCGTTGCCGGTGGCTTCTTTCAAATCTGCCGCTATTTCCGCAGCCCCATGGGCGTGCGGAATAAGCGGGAAAACAGCAGGAATTGGTTTGATTTTGAGCGAATTTCTGCTGTTTTCATTCATATGGTGGAGTGTAGGATGCGGATGCGCGAAAAAAGCCGTCCCCTCGGGGGAAGATGGGGAACGCGCGCAAAGGATGGAGAAGCAAACATTTTACCGAATTCTGTAAAAAAATAATTCCTATAACGAAAGCAGAAGCCTACTAAAGACTTCTGCTTTCACTTGTTTTTTCACCGCTAATTTATCCGCCCATAGGAGTTTTTTATTTGTGAAAAATTTCAGCGATCGGTCAATTAGGATATGGATTTCGCCTGCTTGAATAGGTAGCGTAAGAACAGCCGTTGGCTCATTCTCCTTTTTCGGGCTCGGTTGCCTGTTCGGGCGTTGCAGGCTCTGCAGGTGCTGTGGGCTCTGCAACCTCTGTCGGCTTTACCACCGGCTCTTCGATCAGCTCGTATTTGCTGCAGGGACGGATATTCAGCACGTCGGGCTTTTTGGTTTCGATAATGAGCAGGTAGTATTCCTCACCCTGCTTGATCGGCAGTGCAAGCTCCAGCATGGCTTTGCCGTAGTTTTCAAAGGTAACGCAATTCCATGCAGCCAAAGCGGGATCGGTCGCTTTGCCGTTTCGGTCGCGCGGCTCGATCTGCGTGGCACGGTCAGCTGCAACGGTGTATTTGCCAAAAAGCAGGCAAAACAGCGGAATGTTGCATCTGACGGCGGCTGTGATCAAAAAGGCAGCGACAACCAAAAGGAAAAGAGCAATGAGTATTTCAATAATCCAGAGCCAGAGGCGGATTCTGCCGAACAGTATGCAGGTATGAATGGTGTACGGAATTGAGAATCCCGTCACAGCGAATGCCAAGGCATCTACCAGCGCGCTGTGCGCAAGTATCTTGCGTGCTTCCTTGTTGGCGAATTCCGATCGTGTAAACGCCTTTTTGCGTGCTTTTTCATGTTCCATGGTGTAACTCCTTCGGTTTTTGTAAATTTTGGGGGAGCGGTGGATCAACTTAGGCGTAACCGCGTGGCGGTTGTGTCTTTATGATATGGAAGGTTTGTTCTCTTGGCTTTTCTCTTCAGCCAAAGCACAAGCTCTGTGACGGTAACAGCCAGAGCAAGCAGGGCTGCGGCAAGGCAAAGGATTGCCAATAAGATCAATAAACCCTTTCCTGCGTAGAGTCGGATGCCATCGGGCAGGGCTTTGTACAGGGCGGAAAGATCGTAGCGCACGAACATGAATGCCGACAGCTCAAACTCGTAAATGCCCGGAAGCACCAAAGCATGCAGCGCAGCAAGCACCGCTTGCCCTGCAAATGCCGTGCCGCCCAATGCAATCACGGGGATGCTCGGCGCACCGCGGCGAAGTCCCAGCACGATCGGAAT
>JAFNZX010000065.1 GCA_017382615.1 Clostridia bacterium
CGGCACGCGCTATATTATAACACAACCTTTTTCAAAATGCAAGCCCTTTTTGAAAAGATATTTCAAAAAAGCGCAAAAATGTTTTGGTTTTGGTGCTGCGGTTTGCGCGTTTGTGATTGACAAGCCGTGCTTTTGTATGTTATAATAATATGATTATATTTTAGACTAACCAAAAAGAGGGAATACAAATGGAAAAGCTTTCTACACAGCCTTATAAGGGTACAAGAGATTTTTATCCGCGCGAGATGGTTTTGCGTAACTGGTTCTTTGGCAAGATCCGCAAGACCTTGGAGGACGCGGCGTTTGACGAATATGCAGGACCTATGCTGGAATCCTTGGAGCTTTATGCTGCCAAGAGCGGTGAGGAGATTGCCAACGAGCAGACCTACCACTTTACCGACAGAGGTGACCGCCACCTGGCGATCCGCCCCGAAATGACTCCCACCGTGGCACGTATGGTGTCCAACAAGATCGGTGAGCTCAATTTCCCCTTGAAGTGGTTCTCCATGCCCAACTGCTACCGCTACGAGCGTCCGCAGCGCGGCAGACTGCGTGAGTTCTGGCAGGTCAACGTGGATATTTTCGGCTGCGACACCTATGAAGCAGACTTGGAAGCCATCACCAGCGCGATCCGTATTCTGCGCGCGTTCGGTGCGGATGAGACCATGTTCCGCGTGCACATCAACAACCGCCGTTTCTTTAACGACGTGATCGCAACCATTGCAGGCGAGGGCGAGGAGCGCGCACGCAAGGTTTCCAAGATCGTGGACAAGAAAAACAAGATCCCGCGTGAGAACTACGAAAAGGAAATGGGCGAGCTGGGCATTACCGCCGAGCAGATTGCCAAGATCGACTCTCTGTACGGCATGAGCGTTGCAGATGCTTGCGCACTCTGCCCCGAGAGCCGCGGTGCGCAGGAGCTTGCAAGTCTGTTTGACATGCTTACCAAGATGGGTCTTGATCGCTATTGCACCTTCGACTTTGGCATCGTGCGCGGTCTGGACTACTACACCGGTACCGTCTTTGAGGTGTTTGACCTCGCCCCCGAGAACAACCGCGCTATGTTTGGCGGCGGCAGATACGATAACCTTGTCGGCTTGTTCGTCAAGAATCAGATTAGCGGCGTGGGCTACGGCTTGGGCGACGTGACCTTGGAAAACTTCCTGACCATTCATAAGTTGATTCCCGATTTGTACACGGGCGGCACCAAGGTGCTTGTCACCGTGTTTGACGACGTGCCCTACGAGCACACTGCATGCCTGGTGGAAGCTCTGCGTGATGCAGGCATTGCCTCTACGCTGTACGTGGGCAAAAAGAAGTTCGGTAAGCAGCTGGATTGGGGTGTCAAGCAAGGATTTTCGCACGTGGTCATCATCGGCGGCAGCGAGTACGAGGCAGGCGAGGCGAAGGTCAAGAACCTGATCAGCAGAGAAGAGCAGACTGTTAAAACCGACGAGCTGATCGCATTTTTCGCTTGATAATCAAGAATATTTTTGAATTTTTACAGGAGGGGCATCATGGTATATCTGTTTTTGGCAAACGGCTTTGAGGAGATCGAGGCACTTGCGCCCTTGGACGTTTTGCGTCGCGCGGGCGTGCCCGTGACCACGGTAGGCGTGGGCGGTGACAGCATTTTGGGTGCGCACGGCATTCGCGTGCAGGCGGATATCCCCGATACCATGTACCGCGATAGTGCTCCCGATATGATTATTTTGCCCGGTGGAATGCCCGGATCGGAGAATTTGGATCACTCTCGCGTGGTGGACGCTGCTTTACGTGCGGGTGCGAAAAACGGTGCGTACCTGTGTGCCATTTGCGCCGCCCCCATGGTGCTTGGCAAGCGCGGATATCTGCAGGGCAAGCGCGCTGTTTGCTATCCGGGCTTTGAGGAGTACTTGGATGGGGCAAGGGTGACCGACGCGCGCGTGGAGTGCGACGGCAAGGTCATTACCTCCAAGGGTATGGGTGCTGCCTTGGAATTCGGACTTGCTTTGGTTGAGGTGCTGTGCGGTAAGGAAAAGGCAGAGCAGATCTCCGGTGCGGTATTTGCGAAATGAAGCATATGACAAAGAAGGAATTGCGAGCCGCTTTCAAGGCGGCTCGTGCCGATATGTTGCAGGAAGAGCGTGCGGCACAATCGCGCGAGATCTGCACGCAAATTCTGCAAAGCCCCATGTATGCGGATGCCGCTTGCGTGCTGCTTTACGCGGCGACGGACGAGGAGATTGACCTGGGCGCGGTTGCAGAGGATGCAAGGGCAAGGGGAAAAACGGTAGCGTATCCGCGTTGCTTGGATAAGGCGGGGCACATGGCGTTTTTCGTGGTGGATACGCCTGCTCGCCTGATCGAGGGCAGCTTCGGCATCCTTGAGCCGAGTGAGGATTGTCTGCCCTGGCAGCCGAGTGCAGATGCGCTTTGCATCGTGCCTGCGCTGGCGGTGGACGTCTTTGGCAATCGCCTTGGCTACGGCAAGGGCTATTACGATCGCTTTTTGGCTGATTTCATGGGAACCACCGCATGCGCGGTATACGATTGCGGCATAGCGGAGAGCTTGCCTGCAGACCGGGATGACGTGCCTGTTTCTTACGTCGTTACGGCAAAGGGCATTCAACCTGCCGCCGTGCTGGAAACGGTGGGGCAGGATGCCGCGCAAGCCGTCATTGACGATGCGGTATATCTTTCGGATGCGGACGATTATGCGGCATCCGACGACTACGAGGCTGCCGATGCTTACGAGTCGGACGACGGCTATGAGCCGGATGCGGATGCGGACGCGGATGATACGGAGCAGGACGTGCGTCATGAACGCTTTCTGTATCGTCGAAAGCGCATTCCCGTAATCGGCAAGCTGCCCTTTGAACCGTCGCTTGTGTTGGTGCTTGGCACGTTTGTGCTGTTGTTGCTGTCGCGCCTTTTGGACGTGCTTGTGCTGGATCGCGACAACGAGTCCTTGGCGGTCGTGCTTTTACAGATTTTGATCTTCGTTGTTCCGGGCTATCTGTTTTTGCGCTATCGCGGCAAGAGCTATATAAAAAAAATGCGCCTGCGCGCACCGGGATTTGACCACATTTTGTTGATTGCAAGCGCAGCGGGCGTGTTGATTACGGGCTGCTTTTTGCTCAGCGTGCTCATGGGAAATCTGAGCGCGGGGCAGAGCTTTGTCTTGTACGACACCTTCACGTCGCATCAGGACGGTACGACCTTGGGCGTGATATATCTGATTCTTGCGTATGCGATCTTGCCGGCGGTATGTGAGGAAACGATTTTCCGCGGTATTCTTTGTGCGGAATTTGAGCATCGCGGCGTGGCGTGTGCCGTCATCGTCAGCTCAATTTTGTTCTCTATGCTGCATTTTAATCTGCCCGCCATTCCCGTGTATTTGTTTGCGGGCGTGATTTTGTCGCTTGTGCTGTATGCAACGCGCTCGGTGTTCTGTACGATTATCGTGCATTTTCTCTACAATTTGTTCTGCTTGTTCGGGCAGAGCGGCTTTGCGGATTTTTACGTGACGCAGAGCGCGACTACGCTGTTTTTGATTTTAATGATCGCGGCGCTGCTTTTGTGCCTTGCGATATTCTTCGGAGAGAGCAGCCGCCTTTACCGCGCCTATGCAAAAGAGGGCGCGTCGGATGCGTACAGACCCGCAACAAAGCCCACGGCAGCCAAGATTGCCAAGAGCACCGCGTTGGCGTTCACTTCACCTGCTGCGATTTTGTGCATTGTGCTGTATCTGATTGTGTGTATATTGCGTTAAATGATAGGGGAGCTGTCCTGGTGGCAGCTCCTTTGTTTTACGTTTGTTTTCTGAATTTGTGAAACTTGCGTAAAAGTATTGACGAGTGAACTATTTTGTGGTATAATTTTGCCAATCCCCCAATCTGGATACAGGAGGCATTTTATGAAAATTGATCGCAAACTATTATCATGCGTCGTTTGCATGGTGCTGTGCATCTCCATGCTGGCGGCAGTGGGTGTGCAGACCGTTTGGGCGGCTGGTGCAGTAGTGACTGTACACAGCAGTAACGGCACGGGCAGAGGCGCGCAAAGCATTGGCGGTGACTATGGCATCCGCTTAGGTATCAACGGTGCCTTTACCGAGGTTTCGGTTTCCATGCCCACGTGGAGCACCAATGACTCGGCTGCAACGCTGAGCTTGTACGCATGGGATACCAACTATGACGTTACGATTTTAGCAGAACCGCTTGTTACGCAGCGCTTTGATCCCCTGCGCGACAATGCTTATAACAAGCTGACGTTTGATCCGCTGCCTGCAGGCGAATACTTCCTGCGCATTCACGATGTGCGCGGTCAGGTGGGCGTATGGGTGCAGGACTACTCCGATAACGGCAGCTACGTGTATACCAACGGCTCTGAGGGCAGACGCGACTGGGATATGCGCGTGACCTTTGTTGAACGTCCCGGGGAGCCCTTCTTCCAGCTGGAGCCCCAACAGATCGTGGAGCCCGAAAAGCCCGTGGAAATTCCCAAGGACAGCCTTTGGCATCAGAACCAGGCACAGCCCGACACGTGGGTCTTTACCGATGGCCTTGGCAGAGTTTCTCTGACCAATGCCGAGGTAGGTGCTCCCCGTGAGGATAAAACGCTTGCCATGTTCTATTGGACCTGGCACACCAAGGAAACTGCCTCCAAGGGCGCGGTCAATACCACGGAGCTCTTAAAGCAGTATCCCGATGCCAAGAATGATTACAATCACCAAGCCTGGGCAGGCACGGGACATTATTGCTTCTGGAATGAGCCGATATACGGCTTCTATACTACAGAAGACCCCTGGGTACTGCGCAAGCAGGCTGAGCTTTTGGCAAACGCAGGCGTAGATACCATTTTTGCAGATAATACCAACGGCGGCTACACCTGGAGAGAGAGTTATTTCGTGCTGTATCCCACTTGGGAGAATGCTATGAAAAACGGCGGCGTGGACGTGCCCAAGGTATCTTACCTGCTGCCCTTTGGCAATCACTCCGGTGCAAGATCGCAGGCACATATCATCTACGAGGATATCTATAAGCCCGGTCTTTACAAGGATCTGTGGTTCTATTGGCAGGATAAGCCCATGCTCATGGGTATCAGAAATGCAGTGCCGGATGGTGCGATCGGCAATGAGATTAAGAACTTCTTTACCTGGCGTGCAGGTCAGCCCGAGTACCGTGTGAGTGAAACGGCTGCCAAGACCTGGGGCTGGCTGTCGGTATTCCCGCAGGCTTTGTATTCCGTCAAGGGTCCTGCAGGTGTTCGAAACGGCTTGATCGAGCAGATGTCGGTCGGCGTTGCAGTCAACCACAATTACGTGACCAAAGAGATCACCGCTATGAACGGTGAGAACGTCATGGGACGCTCCTACACCTCGGAGTATCCCGACAGATACGAAAAGGAAGGACCGAGCGCATCCTTGTGGGGATATCAGTTTGCAGAGCAGTTCAACTATGCAATTGAAACCGATCCCGACGTTATTTTCGTAACCGGCTGGAATGAATGGCACGCATGGCGTCAGCCCGAGCCTTGGGGCGGTGCAAACTCCAAGGTCGACAACGCGCTTGTAGACCAGTTTGATAACGAGCATTCCCGTGACCTTGAGCCTACAAAGGGTGAGCTGAAGGATCACTACTACTACCAGTTTGTCAACTTCGCACGTCAGTACAAGGGTGCAAATCCCATTCCCACGCCCAGTCTGAACGCAACCATCGATCTTGGTGCAGGGCAGGCACAGTGGAAGGACGTTGCTCCTTACTACGGCTCTTACGCCAACAACGTAGGCGACCGCAAGAGCTCCGGCTACGGCAACCTCAAGTATGAGGAAACCTCGGGCAGAAACGACCTGATCGGTGCGCAGGTAGCGCGTGACGACGAGTACGTGTACTTCAACGTGGAGTGCGCAGAGGATATTACTCCCTATACCGACAGCCTGTGGATGACGCTGTACATCGACTGTGATCAGCAGAATCAGGGTTGGGAGACCTTTGAGTACGTCATCAACAAGTCCGCTGCAAGCAAGGATACCGTTGTGCTGGAAAAGTTCTCCGGCAACGGCTATGAATCCTCCAAGGTTGCAGATTGCGCATACGTGGTGGACGGCAGATATATGACCGTCAAGATCGCTAAGAGCGACCTGGGACTTTCCGGCAACGACTTCACCATCAACTTCTCCTGGACTGATAACGTACACGACGAGGGCGATTACGAGAAGTTCTCGGGCGATATTCTGGACTTCTACATCTCCGGCGACGTAGCTCCCGGCGCAAGATTCAAGTATAGCTTTGTAAGCACGCATCAGAACGCTACGGGCGAGCAGCCTACTACCGAAGAGATCACCACCGAGCCCACAGAGACCGAGCCCACAGAGACCGATGCGGCCACTACCGATGCTCCTGCAACCGAGCAGGAGACCGAGCCCGAAGCAAAGGGCGGCTGCAATTCTGTCACCGTTGGCGCAGCACTGTTCGCTATCGTAGCCCTTGGTGCGCTTGTGATTGC
>JAFNZX010000011.1 GCA_017382615.1 Clostridia bacterium
CATCCTGAGCGGAGCGTAAAAGGCTGCGGATTTGAAAAAAATGTGATGCGAAAAAATCAGCCTTGCACGCGTAGTCGAACTTTTGCGGGTCGAGCCCTGCGGGCGAGCGAGCAAAAGCGCAAGCATTCCGCCCCGACATCTCCGCTACGCGGAGATGTCATCCTTGAGCGAAGCGAAGGATCTCGGGCGGAATACGCAGCGGGATCTGCGTTGGTTACCTCAATGTCTGCTTGATCTTTGAACTGATTTTCCTCGTTTTGCTCTCCGTTTGCTCTGTCCCAACCGATTGCTGTTCAATGTAACTTCGGCTAAGCAAGCGTGTCAGAAACCGTTCGCAGATCCCGCTTCACCGTGACACAGGGGACAGTCCCGCAGTATCATGTCCTGTGGACACGACACAGGCGACAGTCCCCTGTATCACGGCTTGCGCTTTTGCTCTATTTCGTATCCTGCTGCGCGACGGATACTACATGCCGCAAAAGTTCGACTTCGGGCTACGCCCTCCGCTCAGGATGACACACAGGGGTATATGCGTCCTCGCATAGCCACACAAAAACCGCCTGCTGAAACTCAGCGAGCGGTGATTGTTGCATTATCTGTCTTGCATAGAAACGTACGGCTTGCTCTTGGAGATGCAGCGGTATGCGGGGCGGATGATCTTATTGGCGGTGGTGTATTCCTCCATGCGGTGTGCGCACCAGCCCGAGGCACGGGCGATGGCAAACAGAGGGGTATACATTTCCACGGGAATATCCAGCATGCGGTACACAAGCCCCGAATACATATCAAGGTTTGCGCACATGGGACGCTCAACGCCCTTATACTCGCAAAAGATCTTGGGTGTCAGGCGTTCCACCTTTTCAAGCAGCTCGAAGTCCTTGCCGTATCCCTTGTCGTAGGCAAGCTCGCGGGCGCAATTCTTGAGAATCACGGCTCTGGGGTCGGACAGCGTGTAAACCGCGTGTCCCATACCGTAGATCAAGCCGGAGTGATCGTAGACCTCTTTGTTAAGAGCCTTCACCAAAAAGTCGGTCAGCTGACCGTCATCCCAGGGATCGGCAACCGTTTCCTTGATGCAATCGAACATGCCCTGCACCTTGATATTTGCACCACCATGTCTGGGGCCCTTGAGCGCACCGATACCGCCCGCGATAGCGGAATAGGTATCCGTACCCGAGGAGGCAAGCACGCGCGTGGCAAAGGTGGAGTTATTACCGCCGCCGTGCTCTGCGTGCACGACAAGCGCAACGTCGAGCAGCCTCGCTTCTCTTTCGGTGTAGGAGGAGTCGGGGCGCAGCACGCGCAAGAAGTTCTCTGCGGTGGAAAGACCGTCCACGGGGTTATGGATATTCAAGCTCTCGTCGTGGAACGCGCTGCGGTAGACCGCATAGGACTGCGCTGCGATCACGGGCAGTCTTGCCGTGATTTCCATGCTCTGGCGCATCATGTTATCAAGCGAGGTATCGTCGGGATTGGGGTCATAGGCGTACAGCGTCAGCACCGCGGTCGCCATCTTGTTCATGATGGAGGGGCTGGGTGCTTTGAGCAGAATATCCTCGGTAAAGCGGGGCGGCAGGCGGCGATATGCAGAAATGACGTCGTTGAACTCGGCAAGCTCCGCCTCGGTAGGCAGGTGACCGAAAAACAGAAGGAAGATGCATTCCTCAAAGCCGTAGCGTCCCTCTGCGGTAAAGTGTGTGATCAGATCGTTGACATCGTAGCCGCGATAGCGCAGCACACCCTCGGCAGCCTCCTTTTCACCCTCGTTGACCACGTAACCGTGCGCGTTACCGATTTTGGTGACACCCGCGGTGACACCCGTGCCGTCAAATTCGCGCAAGCCGCGCTTGACGCGGTGGTTGTCAAAAGCTTCCTTGGGAATTTTATATGCGGAGCGTGCATTTTCCAGCAGCTCGTTCATTTCACCCTGAATGCGGGCTTCGTTATCGGGATTGATGTATGCCATACAAACACCCCTTTCGTTCAAATCAAAGAATAAAGCAGGGATAGTATACCATACTTCCCTGCTTATTGCAATAGGTTTTGCAATATTTTATTTGTAAACTTTCATATTTGACCGTTTTTTGATGGTTTTGTGTCGTATTTTGCAAGAATATTTTTAATTCATGCAAACAAGGCGGCATTTTTTACTGTCTGTCCACATTGAGCACGGCAAAGTAGACCGCATCGGTATGGGCTTTGAGTGCCGATGCAACTGCATCCTTGATCTCGGTGTCGGTCAGCTTGCATTCAAAGGGGGCTTCCACGTCAAAAATGAGATTGGTGTGCGAAGGTCCTGCCACCACGCGGAAATCGTGCATGGAGAGTCGCTCGTCGATGCCCGTAAGGATTTCTGCCGTCATTTCGCGCAGGGCGTTGACGGTCTCATCGTTGGTCACGACGGGGTCCATATGAATGGTGGCGATGATGCCGAGCTCGTCGTGCAGACGCTTTTCGATATTATCGATGACGTCGTGCATATGGTACACGTTGGCTTCTCCGTCCACCTCCACGTGCAAGGACGCGATATGGTGACCGGGACCGTAGCTGTGCACCAGCATATCGTGAATGCCCAACGCCTCGGGGTGACTTGCAACAAGCGCCTTGATGTCTGCCACTACCTGCTCGTCGGGGGCTTCCCCAAGGATGGAGTTTTTGGTCTCACCCAGCACGCGCACGCCTGCGATCATGATCAGCACCGAAATGGCAATACCCACCGCGCTATCCAGCCACGGCAAATGCAGATAAAACGCAATGATCTGCGCGACAAGCACGCCCAGCGTAGCTCCCGCGTCCGAAATGCAGTCGGTTGCCGTTGCGCGCATGACCGAGGAATCAATCTTTTTGGCAACCTTGCGGTTAAAGAAAAACATCCACAGCTTGACCAAGATAGAAACGCCCAGCACGATAACGGTCAGCCACTCAATGCTTGCAGCTTCTGCGCTTGCTTCGCCTGTCAAAAGCGGGATAAGCGTACCGAAGGAATCGGTAAACAGCGTCCAGCCCACGATGATAATGATCACGGCAACCAAGAGAGATGCCACGTACTCAATACGGGCATGCCCGAAGGGGTGTTCGCGGTCGGCAGGCTTTGCCGCCATGCGGAAGCTGACCAAGGAAACCAAGGAAGAGCCTGCGTCGGAAAGGTTATTCATACCGTCAGCCGTAATCGAGATTGCGCCAAACAGCGCGCCCACGGTGATCTTGCCTGCGGCAACCAGCAGATTGAGCACGATGCAAACAATGCTGACCATAGTGCCGTACGCCGAGCGTACGTGAACGTTTCGCACGTCATCGGCATTTTTGATAAAGAGTTTTGTAAGTAAGGTAGTCAAGGGTTGCCTCCAAATTAAGATAAGTCAAAATGGATGAAAGTTTTTGCGTCGCTTTTTTCAAAAAGCGACCGGGGTTCGGGGCAGAGCCCCGCTAAAACGCCGTTCTTTTTGGTACTTTTTCTTGCGGCTACTTGCTCAAGAAAAAGTACGGAGAGAATTTATTCAGCGTAACAAACGATCCGTTGTTGGGATATTATGTGAGAAACCCGTTTCCGTTCTTTTTGACACCGCTGGCGCAAAAAGAACCAAAAACGCCGTGGGATTATTTCGCGCCTGCGGGCGCGACTTGGGACGCTGTCCCAAGTCCCTGCAAACTTTTGAAAAAGTTTGATCAAAACTTTTCAAGAGTAAGGTTGATTGGATTGTTTACGCGCCCCAGTATTTTTTATCCAGGCTGCGCAGCTGGATCGCTTCCGCAACGTGCATATCCTTGATGACCTCGCTGCCGTCAAGGTCTGCAATCGTGCGCGCAACGCGCATCACTCTGTCATATCCGCGCGCCGAAAGCCCCATGCTCTCATATGCCATGCGCAAAAGCTGCGACGCGCTCTCGTCAATTTTGCAATACTTGCGAATGCCCGCCGCATCCAGCTGTGCATTGCAAAGAATCTTATCGTCCTGCATGCGTTTTTTGGAAAATTCACGTGCACGGATCACGCGTGCGCGCACCTGTGCCGAGGTCTCCGCAGGCGTTGTATCCATGGCAAGCTCGTCGTAAGAAAGCGAAGGCAGCTCAATCTGAATATCCATTCTGTCAAGCATTGGTCCGCTGATGCGCGAAATATATCGCTGTACGTCACCCGTTTTGCACGTGCAGGGTCTGGTCGGATGTCCGAAATATCCGCAACGGCAGGGGTTCATCGCACCTACCAGCATAAACGCACACGGGAAGGTCACGCGTCCGCTGGCACGCGATATGGTCACGCGTCTGTCCTCCAAGGGCTGGCGCAACGCATCGGTAACCTGCTTGGGAAACTCGGGAAACTCATCTAAAAACAGCACGCCGTGATTGGCAAGCGACACCTCACCCGGGCGCGGATTTGCACCGCCGCCCACAAGCGCAACCGCCGACATGGTGTGGTGCGGTGCGCGGAAGGGTCTTGTAGAAAGCAGCGACGTGCCATCCGGCAGCGTGCCCGTGACCGAGTGCACCTTGGTGGTTTCAATTGCCTCTTCAAAGGTCAAGGGCGGCAGAATGGTGGCAAGACGCTTGGCAAGCATGCTCTTACCCGTGCCGGGAGGGCCGATCAAGAGAATGTTGTGCCCGCCCGCTGCCGCGATCTCCATGGCGCGCTTGGCAAGGGCTTGCCCCTTGACGTCCGAAAAATCTATGCCGTAATCCACCACAGCTTCCCCAAATGCGCCCTCGTCAGGCTTGACGGGCTGCAGGGGCTTGGTCCCGTTTAAGTGATCAATAAACTCGCGCATACTGTGCACGCCGTACACCGTAATGCCATGCACGGCTGCCGCCTCGCGGGCGTTCTGCACGGGCACGTAAAACTCGGTAAAGCCCGCATCCCTTGCCGCTACGCACATGCTCAGCACACCGCGCACCGTGCGCCACGCACCCGAAAGAGAAAGCTCCCCCACGATGCATTTATGCTTCATATCCACCTCGCGGTTGATTACACCCGCACAGCGCAAAATGCCCGTCAGAATGGCAACGTCAAACTGTGAACCCTCCTTTTTTCGGTCGGCAGGGGCAAGGTTGACCATATAAGCCATAGCCGGAAAACGATATCCGCTGTTCTCGCAAGCGGTGCGCACGCGCTCCTTTGCCTCCTTGACTGCCATATCGGGCAGACCCACCAGCTCAAAATTCGCCATTCTGGGCTGACCGTCCGCCTCTACCGTCACAATAAAGCCGTCAATGCCGTAAAGCCCTGCGCTGTATATCTCTGATAACATATCTTGCGCCTCCAAACATTTCTTTACGTTTAGTGTATCACGAATTGATAAAAAAGTCAAGATTCGCTTTACAAATCTTTCATTTCGTGGTATAATACAAGTAATACACTCACATGGAGGTCAATATGAAAAAAGCAGGTATACTTCTCCCGCTTTCCTCGCTCCCCTCTCCTTACGGCATTGGTACCATGGGCAAGGAAGCATACAGATTTATCGATTTTCTCAAGGAAAGCAACCAGGTCATCTGGCAGCTGCTCCCCATTCATCAGACCAGCTACGGAGATTCTCCCTATCAATCCCCCTCCGCTTTTGCGGGTAACCCTTACTTCATTGACATTGACGAGCTGATTGAGCAAGGTCTTTTGACCAAAAAAGAGGTCAAGGATCAGCCCCCTACAACCGAATACGTGGATTACGCGCACGTTTACTACGCACGCTATCCTCTCTTGCGCAAAGCGTTTGCACCCTTTGATGCAGCCAACTACCCCGACTACGAGGATTTCTGCCTGCAGAACGCCTTTTGGCTGGATGACTACGCTACCTTTATGGCGATCAAGAGCACGTATGAATTCCAGGGTCGTAACACCTGGGCGCTTGCAGACCGCCGCAAGGACACGCTGCCTACAGACAAGACCATTGACCAAAACGAATGCAATTTCTGGAAGTTCTTGCAGTACTTCTTCTTTACCCAATGGGAAAAGATGCACGCATACGCCAAGTCGCAAGGCATTGCACTGGTAGGCGACATGCCCATTTACGTAGCTGACGACAGCGCGGACGTGTGGGCAAATCCCACCATGTTTTGCCTGAATGCTAAGGGTATGACCAAAACCGTGGCAGGCGTACCGCCCGATTACTTCTCCGAAACCGGTCAGCTTTGGGGCAATCCCCTCTACGATTGGAAGGCGATGAAAGCGGACAACTACAACTGGTGGTACGAGCGTCTGCGCGTGGCGTTCTCGCTCTTTGACATTGTGCGCATCGATCATTTCCGCGGCTTCTGTAACTATTGGTCAATTCCCGCAGGAGAAGAAACCGCTATCAACGGCAAGTGGCTCAACGGCCCCGGTGCTACCATGTTTACCGATCTTGAAAAGAGATTTGGCTACCGCCTGCCCTTGATTGCCGAGGATTTGGGCGACCTTGACGCCAAGGTTTACAAGATGCTGGATAAGCTGGCATACCCCGGCATGAAGGTGCTGCAGTTTGCATTTGACGGCGAAGACAGCGAATACCTGCCCAAGAATTACACCGAGAATTGCGTGGTTTACACCGGTACGCACGACAACCGCACCACGCTTGGCTGGCTTGGTGACCGCAATTACGATCAGCGCGTCAGATTTGAACGCAACGTGCCCGCTTACAGAGGCGCAAAGGACCTTGACCGCCTGATCCGCTTTGCACACGACAGCTGCGCAGAGTATTCCATCATTCCCATGCAGGATTACCTTGGACTGGACGACGTCGCGCGCATCAATACCCCCGGCACGCTGGGAGATAACTGGAAGTGGCGCCTTGCCAAGAATTACGACAAGGCTGCGCTCAAAAATCACATCCGCAAGCTGACCGACGCAAGCGGCAGAAATCAATAATATAAAGATCCCCTCGCCACCGGCGAGGGGATCTTTATATTCAATGAATGAAAATCAATATTCCAAATCAGCCAAGAACTCGTTGACCTTACCCAGAGCCTTGTTGGTGCTCTTTTCCCACTTAGCAAGGGTGGAACCAAGCTTGGTGGACTTACCGGAGAACAAAGGACGGAGCTGGTCACGCAGGGACTGACCGCCGTTGTTCATGATGATGTTGGAGCAAGCACCCGAGAAGTCAAAGGTCAGAGAATCGTAGATCAGATCCAGCATTTCCTTGGACTCGGGGTTCTGCAGATACTGGTAAGAAAGTGCGGTGGAATAGTAAGCATCCACAACGGTTGCATAGCTCTCGGAAGCCATGCACTCCAGCACAGCACCCATCATAGCCATGGTATCCTCATCAGCGATCGAGCTGGATACGCCGATAGCGGTTACCTGGTCCTGCACGTAGGTTGCATAGTTTTCCTGGTTTTTATCAAACTTAGGCATGGGAGCAATACCGTAATCAAACTCGGCAAGGTCACCAACGTTGGTTTCCAGCGCGAATACCTGCACGGTTGCCATCATGCTCTTGCTTGCTGCAAATGCCTCAACGATGTCGGTCTTACCGGTATCGTCGTAGGTTGCAGTCTTGAATACGTAAGTAGATGCATCGTTATACAGTGCCTGAATCTTTTCGCACAGTGCAACGGTTCTGTCAAACGTTTCGGTGTTGTAGAACCACTCACCGTCCTCGTTCTTGCTGACTAACTGCACGTTTGCTGCTACGCAGTAGGGGTCAACGCTGACCGTATCACCGGTGATCAGACCGTACATATCTCTGTCATCCTTCTTGTTAACGGTAGTACCGGTATCCTGATATCTGTCGGCAATGATCTGATGCTGATAATCCAGCGTCCATTCGTTGTTCTTGACCACCTCGTAAAGGTCGGTCTCGCCAAGATCCTCAAATACCTCTCTGTTGTATACGGTTACGAACATGTAACGGAACATGGAGAGCGCAAGCGCACCCGATGCCAGATACTGCTTATTGTTTTCGCCAAAGGAAACAATATCATTATAGCCCTGCGTCCAGTAATACTTGTCAAGGTCGATATACTGAATGTCGCGCAGGTTCAAAAATTCGCCCTTGAGCACTGACTGAATGGCAAGATAGGTAGAGTCGGCTACGATATCGTAATCCGAAGCACCGCCCTTGAGTGCCGTGCTGTGCTTATCCACAGGCGTTTCCTCCAGCAGCATCTCCAGCTTGACGTCCAGTCTGTCCTCGATTGCCATATTTCTGGTATATACTGCATGCGCAACGACGTCACTCTGCGTGTCAGAGCTGGACTCTGCAAAGAATTCATCGTTTACACCCATTTTGTCCTTAGACAAAATCGTAATGACCTCGTCACCAAACGAAAGCGCGGGAACTTCATCGGTGTAATTGGGGTCTCCGGTTTCAACCTCGCTCTGTTCATCCTTCGAACCTTCCTCCGGGCCCTGATCGTTTGCACACGCAACCAGCAGAGAAGCAAGCATCAAAAGAGCCAACAGCATGCAAAGAAGCTTTTTCATATAGCATTACCTCCAAAAAATCTAATACGGGCACACTTCGCCCATCTTGTACTCTTCATTTTACACTATATTTTTCCATATGTCAAGAGAAAACAGACATATGCTTATTTTTTTGTGCAATATGTTACACGACCGTGCACACAATTTGTGCACGGTCGCAAAATTTTTTATTTATTTGCACAGAACGTGCGCAATCACCTGCCAAAAACGCGCGCAGGAGGCAAGATCCAATCTCTCGTCGGGCGAATGGATATCGCGCATATTAGGTCCTACGGAAATCATATCCATCCGGGGCAGTCTGGAACGGATAATCCCACACTCAAGCCCCGCATGAATGACGCTGACCTCGGGCGTCTTACCAAACAGCTCCGCATAAGCGGCAAGGTATTCCTCTCTGATAGGTGACTGCTTTGCGTAGCTCCAGCCGGGATAACGGGAATGATGGCGCGTGCTTGCACCGCAAAGCGCGGCAAGCGCATCCAGCTCGTCAATCGATGCATCCAGCTGGCTCTCGATCGCGGAGCGGGAGGAAAGCGTCAGATGCACGCAATCCTCTGCGGTACGGATAATGCCCAGATTGCGGGAATACTCCACCAAGCCCTCGATATGATTGCTCATTGCAAGCACGCCGCTTGCCACGGTTGCTATCGCGCAAATGACACGCTTGGTGCTATCCTGATCCATGCAGGTATTGGGCAGCTTTATCTCTTCGCACTGCAGGAAAAAGCCTGCATCCTGTGCGCACAGCTCTGCCGTCAGCGCAATTTTCAGCTTATCCGCCTTGGCGGACAAATTGCTCAGATCCTGACCGCAAACCACTGCCACACACTCACGGGGAATGGCGTTATCCTTACTACCGCCTTCGATTGCGCACAAATTGAAATCAAGCTCCTTGGAAAGAGAGCGCAAAACTCTGCCCATGAGCTTATTGGCGTTAGCGCGTCCGCGATGCACGTCCGCACCCGAGTGACCGCCCGCAAGACCGCCTATGCTGATCTTAACGGCAGCTCCCAATGCCTCGGTATAACACACGGGGATGGCAAGATCGGTGCGCAAGCCGCCTGCGCAGCCCGCAGTCACACACGCCTCATCCTCGCTGTCCATATTGATCATGCGGGTTGCACTGACCAAGGAATAATCAAAGCTCTCCGCACCCAAAAGTCCTACCTCTTCTTCTACCGTAAACAAGCACTCCACGGCAGGATGCGGGGTCTGTCCGTCCAGAATTGCCATCATCATGGCAACCGCAATGCCGTCGTCACCGCCAAGGGTAGTGCCCTTAGCACCCAGCCAGCCGTCCTCAATGAACAGCTTGAGTCCGTCCTTGGTAAAGTCGTGCACGGTATCATGATTCTTCTCGCACACCATGTCGGTATGTCCCTGCAAAAGAATCGCGGGACGATCCTCCAGCCCCTTGGTTGCGGGGGCTTTGATAAATACGTTGTTGACCGCGTCACGATGGCATTCCAGACCGCGCGCATTTGCAAAATCAACCAGATACTCCGCAATGGCAGATTCGTTACCCGAGCCGTGCGGAATGGCGCAAATCTCCTCGAAAAATTCAAATAGCTTCTTGGGCTCATAGCCCTGTACAATATATTCCATATCTGTGCTCCCTGTTCTTTACTTTTTGGTATTGGGCTTTGAATCCGCGTCACGTGTCAACGCACCGATACTGTCGCGGAATTTCGGGATGGTGGAGAGGTATTTTCCCGTCCCCATCGCCACGCAGGATACGGGGTTTTTGGCAACCGTGGTCTTGATGCCTGTCACGCGCGTGATCAGCTTATCAAGTCCGTAAAGCAGGCTGCCGCCACCCGCCATATAAATGCCGTTTTTGAGAATATCACCCAAAAGATCGGGGGGCGTACGCTCAATAATGGCGCAAACCGAATCCAAGATTGCCGTCACGGGCTCAATCATTGCCTCCATCATTTCCTTGGAGGAAAGCGTGATTACGCGGGGCATACCCGAAGCGAGGTCGCGTCCCTTAACCGAGATGGTCTTTGCCTCACCGTGATCGTACACGGCACCAATCTGAATTTTGATCGCCTCGGCTGTGCGCTCACCGATCAGTAAATTATACTGTCTGCGCACGTACTGCATGATTGCCAGATCGAATTTATCGCCCGCAATTTTGACCGATTCCGAAACCACAATGCCTCCCATGGCAACCACCGCGATATCGGTCGTACCGCCTCCCACGTCGATAATCATATTACCGATGGGAGAATTGATATCCACGCCTGCACCCATGAGTGCCGCCTTGGGCTCTTCGATGAGAAAGGTTCTGCGTGCGCCTGCCTCAGCGGCAGCGTCCAGCACGGCTCTCTCCTCGACCTCGGTGATGCCCGTGGGCACGCCGATCATAACGCGGGGACGAAAAACGGTATTACCGCAGGCGCGGCGAATAAAATATTGCAGCATATGCAGCGTGACGTCGTATTGACTGATCACACCGTTCTTCAAGGGGCGCATGGTGGTGATATGGTCGGGTGTTCTGCCGATCATGGCAAGGGCTTCCTTGCCTACCTTGACGACTTTATCGGTAGTGGTATCCATAGCGACCACGCTGGGCTCGTTTAAGACGATACCCTTGCCGTCCACGTGCACGAGCACCGAGCACGTACCAAGGTCGATACCGATATCACGGCTGAGATTGAGGTTTAATTTATCAAGCACTTCTGTGTCCTCCGATAGGTGTATATAAACATCCAAGTTAATTATACTACAAAGACAAGGTAAAGTCAAGCCACACGGACGACTTTAACAGGATAAAAGTTTTGGTCGAGCTTTTTCAAAAGCTCGCAGGGTCTTGGGACAGCGTCCCAAGTCGTGCTCCGCAGAGCACGAAACATCCCCTATCGTTGGAAAGCGCCCGAAAGAGGGTGAATTTTTTGCCTTTGGCAAAAAAGAGGGAGAAAACCACAAGTGGGGTTTTCTCCTTTTTTGTTATGGGTTTATGTGAGTAAACCGTTTCCGTTCTTTTTGAGCAAGGACAATGTAGGGGCGACCATTGGTCG
>JAFNZX010000066.1 GCA_017382615.1 Clostridia bacterium
AAACAGCTCTATTTTCGTTCTTAAACTTATTTGTACAGTTCCCTGACCACGGTGTCCACAGCCGTTGTGTTCATGTTGCACTTCAGCACATACGCAGGCACGTGCTCGACCGTGTGGTGCAAAAGCTCCACAAATTTGTCAGCCGTGTCGCGGTTGGCGGGCGGCAGAATCTGCTCGCTTACGCGGTGCGTAAACTCCTCTTTGCCGATAGCGGTGATTTCATTTGCCTTGGCTTGCTCCAAGAAGACCACGGCGTCAAGCTCGGCACAGGTGTTGGTCTGCCAGCCCTCCTTGCCGCACCAGGGCGTGCCAAAGGCGATCAGCTTGCCGTCACGAAGAGCTAACAGCGGCTTATCACCGTTAATCACGGTGACATCCTTGCCGAATTTATCCTTCCAAAGACTGATGTGCGTGCTCTTGCCCGTGCCGCGCTTGCCCGAAAATGCAATGCACTTGCCTTGATAGGTAATGACTGCGGAATGGAACAGATATGCGTCGTATTCCGCCATCTTGCGGCAAAGCGCTCTGTTGATCAGATAACTCTCTGCCATGGGGGCTGTAAGATTCCAAGTAGCGCCCGACAGCATACGGTGCACCTCGTCGCTTGAGATCTGCACGCGGAATGCGGGCTCGCTGTCGTCTCTGACAATATAATCGCGGCAAACGTCCTCAACATGACCGTAGCGGTTATCAATCTCTACGCAAACGTCAGCAACCTTAATTTTGAACATAGTAATCTCCCTTCAATATAAAAGGATCAAATTGCGAATAGTAAAAGCAAAGAGCGGGATTTCCCGCTCTTTTCAATGGTTGATCATTCCATGTACATGCTGTCAATATGCGCCTGCACGTACTTAAGCATCTGCTTTTGCATGTAGGCACGATTGTCCATAAAGAAGCGGCTGATCTTTTCAATATTCTCTGCATGGTGCTCACGCAAAAATACCAGCGTTGCACCGAGCTGCGCGTCGTCGTTGCTGCTAAGCGCATCGCAGATGGACGAAACAACTGCGGGATCTGCCTTAGAGAACAGCGTCCAATGCTCGGGAGTGTTCAGCTCTGTCAGGTCGTAGATCATTTTGTACGCCATCAAGGGACGATACACGTCGTTTTTGCCAAAGCGTTCGTCGTTGCTGCCCACGATATTGGCACTCCAAGCCTGACGCTCGGAGGTGGCTATGCGGGACATAAAGCCGGTCATGCGTCTGTTTACGATATCGAAGGTCAGATCCGCGGGTCTGATATTCTTCCCCGTATTTTTATCGTACAGGAAGAAATGCTTGGTGACCGTGGTGCTGATCACGGCAAGATAGATTACAAGCCCGCCAAGTGCCAAAAACAGCACGGCGGCAAGCAGCCAAAGCACCTGCTCAAATCCAAAGCCGTTGGGAGCAGTAAAGGCAAACACGGTAATGACCACGGCAATCAGCAAACAAATGATACCTGCAATCAGCAGTACGGTAGGCAAATATTTCTTCAAAGATTCCATTTTGTAATTCCTCTTTTCCGGATAATAGGTCTATAATCATGCTGTATATTCGCTACATATATCGACATAACATGATTATAACACAAAATGTGCTCTTTTGCAAGAGATTTTTCGAAATTTTCCTATATTGTTTATCAGCAAAAAAATCGCACGCCCGCAGCGCAAATTTGCAAGTTCCTATTGACCTTTCTTGCAAAATATGTTATAATGACCGTAATTCATCGATCTCGGAGGACCCTTATGAATGCAGTAACTCTGTACGATTCCGGCGTGTTTTTGTGCAACGGCGCACCCTGCCCCGGCAACTGTGACCGCGATGCAAATTCCGCTCGCAAAAAAACGATAGCCGCAAGCATTCTTGCTGCGCACAATACCGATACAAGCAATGACCAAGACGTCCTGAAAATTCGTTTTGACGCCTTGATTTCTCACGATATTACCTACGTTGGCATCATTCAGACCGCGCGTGCCTCGGGACTTGAAAAATTCCCCGTCCCTTATGCGCTGACCAACTGCCACAATTCACTTTGCGCGGTGGGCGGCACCATCAACGAGGATGACCACGTGTTCGGGCTTTCCGCTGCCAAAAAGTACGGTGGCATTTACGTACCCGCCAACCAAAGCGTCATCCACTCTTATGCAAGAGAGCAGCTTGCATTATGCGGTGGCATGATTCTCGGCTCGGATTCTCACACCCGCTACGGCGCCCTGGGCACCATGGCTGTCGGCGAAGGTGGCCCCGAGCTTGTCAAGCAGCTGCTCTCGAACACCTATGACATTCCCGCCCCCGAGGTGGTGCTGGTATACCTGACCGGCAAGCCCCGTCGCGGCATCGGTCCGCACGACGTCGCACTTGCACTTGTTGGCGCTGCCTTCCCCGGTGGCTTTGTCAAGAACAGAATTTTAGAATTCGCAGGTCCCGGCGTGGCAAGCCTCTCCATGGATTTCCGTAACGGCATCGACGTCATGACCACCGAGACCACCTGCCTTTCCTCCATCTGGACGACCGACGAGATCACCAAGGCATTTTACGAAGCACACGCCAGAGGCGAATATTACGCACCGCTTGCTCCCCTGGACGGTGCTTACTACGACCGCATGATCGAAATCAAGCTTGACGAGGTCGAGTCCATGATCGCGCTGCCCTTCCATCCCTCCAACGCCTACACCATTCACGAATTCAACGCACGTGCCAAGGAGCTGCTTGCAGGCGTGGAAGCCGAGGCAGCGCAGCTGTTCCCCGGTGCGCCTCTCTCCTTGACGGGCAAGGTGGATGCCAACGGCGTGCACGCCGATCAGGGCGTGATTGCAGGCTGCGCGGGCGGTATGTACGAGTCCATCTGCGAGGCAGACGCCATTTTGAAGACGGGCGACGTGGGAGACGGTGCGTTCTCGCTCTCGGTCTATCCCACCAGCATTCCCGTTTCTCTGGAGCTGACGCGTCAGGGTGTTACCGCTTCTCTGCTTGCGCAGGGTGCTGTCATCAAGCCCTCGTTCTGCGGCCCTTGCTTCGGTGCAGGTGACGTGCCTGCCAACAACGGGCTTTCCCTGCGCCACACCACGCGTAACTTCCCCAACCGCGAGGGCTCAAAGCCCGGTGAGGGTCAAATCTCCTGCGTGGCGCTCATGGATGCAAGAAGCATTGCGGCAACCGCAGCTATGGGCGGTGTGATCACGGCTGCAACCGATCTTGATTACGATTTCGCGCCTCTGACTTATCAGTTTGATGCATCTCCCTACCAAAAGCGCGTTTACAACGGCTACGGCAATCCGCAGCCCGATACCGCTTTGGTCATGGGTCCCAATATCACCGATTGGCCTGCCCAGTATGCGCTTACGGACAACCTCCTTGTCGAGTTAGCGGCAGTCATTCGTGACCCCGTTACCACCACTGACGAGCTCATTCCCTCGGGCGAGACCTCGTCGTACCGATCAAATCCTCTGCGCCTTGCGGAATTTGCGCTCTCCCGCCGCTGCCCCGAGTACGTTGGGCTTTCCAAGGCAGTTGCCGCGCAGGAAAAAGACCGCAGAGCGGGCGAGATCTCCGAAAAGCTGCGCAAGGCTCTCTCTTGCGTAGGCGATGCAGATGCGCTGGCGCAGAACACGCAATTCGGCTCTTGCCTGTTTGCCAACAAGCCCGGTGACGGCTCGGCACGCGAGCAGGCTGCATCCTGCCAGAAGGTACTTGGCGGCTTTGCCAACATTTGCTACGAATTTGCAACCAAGCGATACAGATCCAACTGCATCAACTGGGGCATCCTTCCCTTTACGCTGGACGCGGGCACTCCCTTCCCCTACACGGAGGGTGACTTTGTGTTCGTACCCGACATCAGAGAAAAGCTGATTGCGGGTAAAGAGCAATTTGATGCAACGGTCATTTGCGCAGACGGCACGACAGCACCGCTGACGCTTTACGTCAAGGGCTTGACCGAAACGGAAAAGCAGATTATTTTAGACGGCTGCCTGATGAACTATTACGCAAACGGAAATAAATAACGAAAAATACCGATACGGAGGTATGACATGAACAAGATCAAAATGACTACGCCGCTTGTCGAAATGGACGGCGACGAAATGACAAGAGTGCTTTGGCAAATGATCAAGGACGAGCTGCTGCTCCCCTTCGTTGACCTCAACACGGAATATTACGACCTCGGTCTTGTCGAACGCGAGCGCACCCGAGATCAGGTCACGTTCGATTCGGCTTATGCGACCAAAAAATACGGTGTGGCGGTCAAGTGTGCCACCATTACCCCCAACCGCCAGCGCGTAGAGGAATACAACCTTTCCGAAATGTGGAAGTCCCCCAACGGTACTATCCGCGCGATTTTGGACGGCACGGTATTCCGCGCACCTATTCTGATTGATTCCATTCGCCCTGCGGTACGCAACTGGGAAGCCCCCATTACCATTGCACGCCACGCCTACGGTGACGTTTACAAGGCAACCGAGTACCGCGTTCCCACCGAGGGCAAGGCGGAGCTGGTGTTTACCGACAAGGATGGAAATGAGACCTTCCGCGAAACGGTCTACGACTTTGAGTGCCCCGGCGTGCTGCAGAGCCAGTACAACAAGGACAGCTCCATTCGCTCCTTTGCACACTCCTGCTTCCAGTACGCCATTGACACCAAGCAGGATTTGTGGTTCTCCACCAAGGACACCATTTCCAAGCAGTACGACCAGACCTTCAAGCTGATCTTCCAGGAGATCTATGATGCGGATTACAAGCAAAAGTTTGAGGAGCTGGGCATCGAATACTTCTATACCCTGATTGACGACGCGGTCGCACGCGTGATCAGATCCAAGGGCGGCTTTATCTGGGCTTGCAAGAACTATGACGGTGACGTCATGAGCGACATGGTTTCCACCGCGTTCGGCTCGCTTGCCATGATGACCTCGGTTCTCGTTGCCCCCGACGGCACTACCGAATACGAGGCGGCACACGGCACGGTCACGCGCCACTATTACCGCTACCTCAAGGGAGAGGTCACCTCGACCAACCCCATGGCAACCATTTTTGCTTGGTCGGGTGCTTTGCGCAAGAGAGGTCAGCTGGACGGACTTGCCGATCTGGTGGATTTTGCCGATAAGCTGGAGGCTGCTTGCCTGCAGACGCTTGACGACGGCATTATGACCAAGGATCTGGTCGGTCTTGTCGTCCCCGGCACGCAAGTGACCTCGGTCAGCTCGCTGGAATTTTTGAAGGCGATCAGAGAAAGACTGGAAAAGAAGTTGGCGTAAAGCCAAATCAAAAAAACCGACATAGGGCTGGTAAAAATAGCGGAATCA
>JAFNZX010000067.1 GCA_017382615.1 Clostridia bacterium
CTTTGAGATCGGGATGTTCACCTTTGGCGGCGGATATGCCATGATCTCGCTCATCCGCGACAAGGCGCTGGCACTGGGCTGGCTGACCGAGGAGCAATTGCTCAACATGATCGCGGTGGCGGAGTCCACCCCGGGTCCGATTGCGGTCAATATGGCAACCTTTGTAGGCTCGACGCAGGGCGGCGTGCTTGGCGCGCTGACGGCAACGCTTGGCGTGGTGCTGCCTTCGTTTATCATCATTCTGCTCATCGCAGCCGTGATACGCAATTTCCTCAAATATAAGGGCGTGCAGGCGTTTTTGAGCGGCGTGCGCCCCTGCGTGGTCGCGCTGATCTTAGCGACCGCCGTTACCATGGCACTGAGCACCCTGCTCCACGTCACCACGCTGACGGGCGGCATTGCTCCCGACCTGCGCGCAATTGCCATATTGGCTGTGCTTGTGACCGTTGCGTTGGTGTTCCAAAAGATCAAAAAGAAACAGCCCTCACCCATCGTCATGATTTTGATCTCAGCAGGGCTGGGGATGGTTTTGTATGCCATTCCATAAAATTGATGCATCATGCTATTGACATTTGCGCATAATTATGCTATAATAATGTCACAACGATCCCCGAGGAGGATGTATTGATGCCGAGAATTATTCCGATACGCGATCTTCGCGACACAACCAAGATTTCCGAAATGTGCAATGCTTCAAATGACCCTATTTTTGTAACCAAAAATGGCTACGGTGATATGGTTGTCATGAGTATGGCGGCATATGAGCAGCAGCTTGCCAAGCTGGATATGTATACAAAAATCATGGAAGGCAAGGCACAGGCAGATAACGGCGAATTGATCGACGGTCCCTCTGCCATGGCAGAGCTCAAGAAAAAGTATGCAAGATAAGTTTCAATATAAATTCACAGGTCTTGCTTTGCAAGATATTGACGAGGCAATGTCGTATATTTCTGACAGCCTTGCCAATCCGATAGCAGCAGAAAATCTATATAATCAAATTGAAAAGGCAATTGATCAGATCTGTCTGTTCCCTTACGCGTATGCAGATTGCTCGTGTTATTTGATCGATAACAGAGATATGCGTCACATCAGAGTCGGCAACTACGTGATGATCTATGAGGTTGTCACCGCAACCTCCACACTACATATCTTGCGTTTTCGTTATGCCATGATGGATCTGACCAAAGTAAATTTCTAATCTGATATGCAAAGAGCTTGCACGCAGACGCGCGCAAGCTTTTTTGTTTCTTAAAGTACGTCATGCGCATCGTGTGTTCTTTGCACAAACCAACTTTTTTTCAAAATCTTCTTGATATTTTTGTGATGACGTGTTATAATATACTTGCGAAACAAATTAAATAGTGTGATTTAGGTATCACCCCGGCATGGGATAACTATGCCCTTTTTTGTCTATACTTATCTCAGGAAAATTTGGCAAAAACGCAAATTCCACCTGAGATAGTAGCGGTAGTGATACCCATGCTATTTAATTTGTTTCGCGACAATCGGAGTTTGCGATTTTCAGTGCGTCGGCTTCGGTTGGCGCACTTTTTTATTTGGAGGATACGCGTATGATTGACGTCAATGCAATGATCTATCCACGGGGATTCACCATCGAGGAAAAATGCAAGCTTTGGATCGAGATTGGCTTAGCGTCCGAGCAGGAATACGACCTTTTGAAGGCGCTTATGGAAAAATACAACCCGACAACCGCCAAAGAGAACAAATTGGTGCTTGTCAATTTGCTGTACCATGCCGGAGAATACTCCGATGAGGAATACAAACAGATCCTACAACGTATAGAACAGGGCTGAACCGCGGTTCAGCCCTGTTCACTATTTTATTCAGATCTCGATCATAACCGCATCTCTTGCGGGGACGGTGATCTCGCGTCCGTCCACGGTAACGGTTTCGGAAGCGTCACCGGGGTTGACCAAAATTTGCGCCTTGGTGCCATCGTCGGCAAGCCACGCGGTCGTGTAGACCGAGGGAATGATGCAATCGCGCCCGTACCACTCCATAAAGAACGCCTTTTGTCCGCACTCCATGGGTAGGGCGGGGATCATTCTGCCGTTATGCAGATATTTGCCCGCACCCTCGCGGTAAAAGCGGCAAAGGTTTGCCACAAGGTCAAGCGCCTTTTCTCTGTCGGGCAGGCGCGAGAAATCGTGGTTGCCCCAGTTGGTCATGAGCTGTCCGTCGGGCGTGAGCACCAGCGTCATCAGGTCGCCCGCAGCAAAGGAATAGCCCACGCGGTAGCACAGCGTATCCTGATCGTTCCCGAACGGGCAGGACACCTGGTTGCCCATGAAATTGCGCAGATATTCGTGATAGAGATACGCATACAGCGGCACGGGAACACCGATATGGTAATTGAGCTCAAAGCGGTTGTCGCTCATGAGCAGATTGCCCATAAACGGCTCGGCAGCCGCACTTTCGCAGCCCAACAGCATATTTCCTGCCTTGCCGTTCCACTCGGTCAGCATGCTTTGCATATTCTCGGTCATCCAAGCACCCGGCACGGGGGGATGCCCATGCTCTCTGCTATAGCAGAAATACTGCCCGCCGCCGTGGTTCTGATCCAAAATTTGCGCATAGTCGATACCGCTTTCAAACAGCGGCTCATACGCCTTTGCCAAAATATCGTGCCCGACCTCGGACGCGGGGCAAATATCGTAGCCCTTGCGCTGCCCTGTGCAGATGCGGCTGATCGCCACCTTGCCGTCAGGCCCTGCGCACATGCCGGCAGTCAAGCCCTCGCGCTCGCAGATCTCGCTGCAATCGTAATCGTCCACAAGATTGCTCTTGAGCGTATAGCCAAAGCCCGAGCAATACACGCCAAGCAGGTCACCCTGTGCGTGCAAGGCGTCCTTGAACGCGGTGAAATTCTCAACACCTCCGTAAGGCGGCCAAACGTAGGGCGGTGCCCAAGGGGCTGTGCCCTCCCAGTGCATGAGCAGCACCATGAGCTTTGTTTGTGCCTGCAACTTGATGCGCTCCAAAAGCGGCAGCGCGTTGGTATAGGGGAACAGCGCGTTAGGTGCCATCTCGTCCATATCGTGCACGCCGCGCACGCAATACGTCACCACCAAGGGGCTCTCGGCATACCACGCAGGCAAAGCTTCGTTGTCCTTGATCTTTTTGACACGAGGCGGCAGCGCACTTTCAAACCACGCGCGGTAGAGCTCGGCAGCAGACTCCCAGCGCGCATCGGTCGCGTGCCATACGATATCGTAGTCCATGATAAAGTCCTGCCCAAACTCTACACCGCAAAACAGTCGCATCTGCATGGTGATGCCGCCGTTTTCCGCATAGAAATCAATACCCTTGACGCCGCGCTGTGGGTCGTGCGCACCCAAATACAGCCCTGCATCCTCCCACAGATACGCCTGCATTTGCGAGCAGATCATATTGGGGAACACACCGTAGCAGCCAAGGCTGGGGTATTCGGGCTCCCAATGGCGGAAGTCGGTCATGTTGCGGTGGTCGTTATTGGAGATCAGCGCACCCTCGTTATAGGGATAAAGAATCGTGCCGCCGTTCCCCTCTTGATTATTTTCCCTCAGTGCAGGCAGGCTTACAAGCGGAAAGTCCAGCCACTCCACCACGTGGTTTTGATCAATTCCGCGCACCTGGGCGCGCCACGCAGCACTTCCCTCTGCATCGCACAGATGCACCTGCACGCAAAAGCCGTCCAGCGCATAGATCGCACCGTCCTCGGTGGGAGTGGTGGCGGTTGCATCGTAAGCCGTAAAAACCGTTGCGTTTCCCGCCTCGTCGCGCAATCTCAGCTTAAAAAGTGCCGTAGGCGTACAGATGCGCTCAATACCGTTTATCAAAAGCGATGCAACCTGCCCGCGGGCAAAGTCCACACCAAGCGTCATGTTGGATAGATTCAATGTATACATGTCATACCTCCGATGGGTTGTTTTGTTTATTATATCATACAACCGCGCTTTTGTCTACCCTGTATCATTGACATTGCACATATTTCGTGCTATAATAAATCTACTTCATACGAAAGAGATAGGATTATGACAAACCTACAACGCAAGGACGCTGAGCTCCCTTATATTTTTGACCAGGAAACCGCACGGCTCATGAAGCAAAGCCGCATGCTTTTAAACAGACTCAACAAGGCGGACTACACCGATTACGCCACCATCCGAGAGACAGTTGCCGAGCTGCTCGGTGGCTCGGACGAGACGACCATGATCAACCCGCCCTTTTACTGCGACTACGGCAAAAACATTTTCGTGGGCAAAAACTTTTTTGCCAATTTTAACTGCACGATCCTGGACGTTGCCAAGGTCACCATAGGAAACAACTGCTTCCTTGCCCCCGGTGTAGGCATTTACACCGCGGGTCACCCCATTCATCCCGAGGTGCGCAACACGGGGCTGGAATACGGCATCGGCATCACCATCGGAAATGACGTGTGGATCGGTGCGCAAAGCGTCATCTGCCCCGGCGTGCATATCGGCTCGGGCGTGGTCATCGGTGCGGGCAGCGTGGTCACCCACGACATTCCCGATATGGTGGTGGCAGCGGGCAACCCTTGCCGCGTTTTGCGTCCCATCACTGAGCAGGACAAGCAATTCTATTTCAAGGACAGACCCTTGGACGAATTTTCCAAAACCGTGCTGAAAAACGCACAACAATGATCCGACAAACAAAAAAACTTTATGGGAGGCGTTTATGACACACATGCACGCACACAAGCTGACTTCGTTGCTTTGCCTTTTGTTGCTCTGTCCCCTGCTTTTACAAGCTACAGGCTGCAAGGACAAGCCCGTCGACGAGCCAAGCGAGCAAAGCACACAGCAAGAAAGCCAAGAGGAAATTCCAACCGAGCCGGCTCCCGAGCCCGTATGTGCGCTGACACTGGGGGCAACGAGCCTGGTTGTCGAAGAAGGCGAGATTAAGCTGACGCTGCTTTGCACGCTTGCAGATGCCTCGGCAAGCGGCAATATTACGTGCTTTTTGTCCGATGCGGACGGTGAGATCACAAGCAAGAGCACATCTGCATCCAACGGCACGGTCACACTGACGCTGCCCTGCGCCCAAGATCGCGCACGAGGGGAGCTGACGCTGACCGTCACCGCAACCGACGGCAGCGGCATGCAGACCACACCCTTGACGCTTTATACCAAAAACGGACTTGTACAGTTAAGTGCGGACGCTATTGACTGCGTGGTTGCCGCCATGACGCTTGAAGAAAAAGCACACATGGTCACGGGCACGCAAAACGTCGTGCTGCCGGGTGCTTCGGGCGGCACGTACGCCATCGAACGCCTGGGCGTTCCTTCTGTCACCGTCAACGACGGCCCTGCGGGCTTGCGCTACGATACCACCGTGTGGTATCCCTCTGTCATCAACCTTTCCTCCTCCTGGGATGCCTCCTTAGCTTGGCAGATCGGTGTGGCAATGGGAAAGGATTGCTTGGTCAAGAGCGTTGACGTCATCTTAGCCCCCGGTATGAATATTCAAAAAAACGTGCTGGGCGGCAGAAACTTTGAATACTGCTCCGAGGACCCTTTGCTGACCGCCTATATTGCCACGGCATATACGCAAGGCATTCAATCCACGGGCGTGGGCGTATCGCTTAAGCACTTTGCCGCAAACAATCAGGAAACCTCGCGCGGATCGGTCAGCGCAAACGTCACCGAGCGCGCGTTGCGCGAGATCTACCTCAAGGCGTTCGGCATGACGGTGCGCGATACTGATCCATATACCATCATGTCCTCTTACAACCTCATCAACGGCACGCGCGTGGCTATGTCCTACGATCTTCTGACCACGTATCTGCGAGAGGAATGCGGCTTTGCGGGCATGGTTATGTCCGACTGGGGTTCCGGCGGCACGGTGGTGGAGAAGGTCAACGCAGGCAACGATCTCAATATGCCGGGCAACGCAGACGACCCCGATCTCATTCTTTCCGCTGCCAAAAACGGCACGCTCAATATGCAAATGCTGGACAGAGCATGCGCAAACGTGCTGGGGCTTGTGGTCAAGTGCCCCGCTTTCACAGAAATAGAACGCGGCGGACGCATTGATTACACGGGGCACGGTGATCTTGCCGCAGAAGTTTCCGCGCAAACCATGGTGCTGCTCAAAAACGACAGCCAGGCACTCCCCTTGACCGAGCAAAAAATGCTTGCCGTGTTTGGCAACGGTTCGTTTGCCACCGTGTACGGTGGCGCGGGATCGGGCTCGGTCAACGCCAAAAAGCCCGTCAATATTGCCGAGGGACTCCATAAATCCGAGGCATTTGACGTATATCAATTCTCATCTCACCCCTTCAAAAAAGCCAAGGCGCACGATGCGACGGATGCCTCTTCGGATATTCCCGTTTCCGCAGAATATGCGGCTGAGTGTGCCCAAAATGCCGATGCAGCTGTGATTGTGATCTCGCGCGGCTCAACCGAGGGCGCGGACCGCATAGACATGGCAGGTGACTTCTCACTGAATAAAACCGAGACCGAAATGATCGAGCGCGTCAGCGAGGCGTTCCATGCCCGGGGCAAGCGCGTGGTGGTGCTGCTTAACACGGGCTCTCCCATCGAAACGCTTTCCTGGCAGGATATGGCTGACGCGGTGCTTTGGACGGGATATGCAGGCGAGCGCATCGGTACGGCTGTTGCCGAGGTGCTTTGCGGCAACGTAAACCCCAATGCAAAAACCACCATTACCTGGCCCGTTTCCTGCTATAACACCCCTGCAAACAGCTACTTCCCCGGCAGCGCCCTGAACACCGTATATTACGAGGATATTTACGTGGGCTACCGCTATTTTTCCACCTTTGACGTGAACGTGGCGTACCCCTTTGGCTACGGCCTTTCCTACACCACCTACACCTACTCCGACTTTGACGTACAAAAGCAGGCAGACGGCACGCTGCTTGCCACCTGCACCGTGACAAACAGCGGCTCTGTTGCGGGACGTGAGATCGTGCAGATCTATCTGACCAAGCCCGAGACCCTGATGGAGCACGCAACGCTGGAGCTTGCGGGCTTTGCCAAAACCGCCGTACTCGCCCCCGGGCAGAGCGAGACGGTCAGCATCGTGATCTCAACCGATGCCTTAGAGAGCTACGACGAGGACGGCAGCCGCTATATCATTGACGGTGGCAGCTACTCCTTCTCGCTTGCTGCATCCGCAGCGGACATCAAGGATACCAAGACGCTTGTGCTTGACCCTGCCGTGCTGCGCGACGTAACCAATATTGCCACACCCGATACGGAAATTGACCACATCCAAAAAGCAACCTACGAAATTCCCCAATGGCAAGCCCCCAAGGAAAACCTGGCGCTGGGCAAGCCTACCACCGACAACGGGCACGAATCCGACGCGCTTGCCTCACAATATGCGGTGGACGGCAATCCCGCAACGCGCTGGAGCGGACTTGGCTGCGCAGCTTCTGCGCACACGTTTACGGTGGATTTGCAGGCAGTTTACGAGATCGGTGAGATGGATATCCGTTGGGAATCCATTTCCGTTCCCTTTACGCTCTCGGTCTCCGAGGACGGAAAGACCTATAAGCAGGTGGGCGTTTACACGCGCGATGAATCCACGGGCGCATGCATCATGAATCTGTACGGTCAAAAGGCGCGCTACGTCAAGCTGAGCATTCCCAAGGGCAACTTCGTTTCCATCTACGAGCTTTTGGTGCATCCTGCCACCGAGGAGGATAAAGCCAACCGTCCCGCAGAGGAAAGCAAGATCAATCTTGCCTTGGACAAGACAGTTACCGCCACTACGCACGAGGGCTCATACCTTCCCTCCTATGCCGTGGACGGCAACGCGGATACCCGCTGGGGATCGATGCCCACGGGGCAGGCTTGGCTGCAGGTTGATCTTGGAAAGACCGTGCAGTTCAAAGAGCTGACGCTGCTGCTGGAATCGGCTTGGGTGCCCTACCGCGTTGAGATTTCAATGGACGGTGAGAGCTATCAGACCATTTACCAAGGCAAAAAGGACGAGCTGTTTGTCCGCTTGACCGACCTTGATCTGGAAGCCCGATACGTCAGACTGTGGCGCGAGGGTGAAAACTGGTTCAGTATCATCGAGCTGGAGATTTACGGATAAGTGAAATCAAATACAGACGCGCTACTTAAAAAATGGGGCTGAGTCACTCAATGTCATTAAGTTAAGGAAAACACACTGCAGGCAAGAAAGCGGAACGGATGCGCGCCGAAAAGCCGTCCCCTCGGGGGAAGGAAGGGGTCCCCGTAGCGCAGGCGTACGGGGAGGAAGGGGTCGACTATTCAACTCGGGAAACCGTCGTTTTGTCAATTTTGTATGCGATTTGTACGAAACAAAACGTTCCAAATTTGATACGCTACCCCTTCCTCCCATAGCGGGTACGCTATGGGAACCCTCCTTCCCCCGAGGGGAC
>JAFNZX010000068.1 GCA_017382615.1 Clostridia bacterium
AAATGCTGCTTACGTATGACGAATATCTTGCCCTTGTGGGCAGAGAGAAAGAGGAACAAGAATGCTGAGTGCACTTACCGATATACTCAGGTGCCCCGTATGCAAAAACGGCGTAGCGGTCGAGGGTGGCACGCTTTGCTGCCTTGGCGGCAAGCACCGCTTTGATCTTGCACGCGAGGGGTACGTCAATTTAGCCGTGGGACATGCCCCGGGAGGGGATTCCAAGCAGGCGATTGCCGCGCGGACAAGCTTTTTGCAAAAGGGGTATTATGCTCCCGCTGCTTCTGCCTTGGAAAAGGCGGTGCGCGATTATCTGCCTGCCAGTGCGACGCTGATCGACGCAGGCTGCGGACAAGGCTACTACACAAACCGTCTGGCTGCCCAAGGATACGGCACGCTGGGCGTGGATCTTTCCAAATTCGGCTGTGCGCGTGCTGCCAAGGATGCTTCCATGCAAAGCCTTGACAACGCGGCGTATGCCGTGGCGTCGGTGTACACCCTGCCCGTCAAGGACGCGAGCGTTGAGGGCGTGGTCAACGTGTTTGCCCCCTGCGCAGAGCAGGAGTACGGGCGCGTGCTGAAGGACGGAGGGTATCTCTTCCTGCTTGGCGCAGGACCGCAGCACTTAATGGGGCTCAAGCGCGCCATGTACGAAACCCTATATGAAAATGCCGAGCGCGCAGACCTGCCTACCGATATGACCTTGCTTGAAACGCGCGAGGTGCGCTTTGAGATCACGGTAGAGGGGCAGAGCGATATTGAGGCACTGTTTTCCATGACGCCCTACTACTGGCGCACCAGCGAGGCGGATAAACAAAAGCTCGCACAGCTTGACACCTTGACTACCGAGGTGGATATGCTGCTTTACATCTACAGAAAATAAATTAAAAAGGATAATAAAACTATGAAATTTTCACTTTGCATTCCCATGTATAACGAATCGAGCATCATCGAGGATACCGCACGTCAGCTGTCCGCGTACATGCAGGCAAATTTTGACGATTACGAAATCATTTTCTCCAACGACGGCTCCAAGGACGGCTGCGACAAGTTAGTCGAGTCGCTGCACCTGCCCTCGGTGCGCGTGGTAGGATATGAGCAGAACCGCGGCAAGGGCTATGCGGTACGCACTGCCATGCTGGCTGCCAAGGGCGATTACGTCATGTTTACCGACGCTGACCTTGCCTACGGCACCGACGTCATCGGTCGCGTGCGTGACGCCTT
The DNA here is from genome assembly GCA_017382615.1 of Clostridia bacterium. GTDB lineage: Bacteria > Bacillota > Clostridia > Oscillospirales > CAG-272 > SVQP01. The sequence goes on from JAFNZX010000068.1 coordinate 1,225, forward strand.
CTTAGCGCATCCCGAGGCAGATATGGTCATCGGCTCGCGTAACCTCTCCAAGGACGGCTACGAGGGCTATACCCCTATCCGTAAGTTAGCAAGCAAGACCTATATCAAGGTGCTGTGCTTGGCAGGCGGCTTTAAGCTGTCTGACTCCCAGTGCGGCTGTAAGGCATTTACCAAGGACGCGGTCAAAAAGATATTTACGCGCTGCGAGGTGGATCGCTTTGCATTTGACTTTGAGGCAATTCTGTGGGCTGTCAAGTACGGCATGACCATTCATGAGATTCCCGTTAAGATCATCAACCACCGTGAGTCCTCGGTCAACCTGGTGCGCGACACGCTCAAGATGCTGCGCGACCTTGTCAAGATGAAGAGAAGAATCAAAAAAGCAAAGATCTGAATAAAATAAAACAAAACACATAAAAAAGGAGGCAAAACCATGAAAAAAACGATCACCATTTTACTCTTGACCGCGCTCTGCATGATTGTGTTGACCTCCTGTGACTTTTCGGGAGGACTTGTCGGTGATCTGCTGGAAGGATTGGCCCAAGAGAATGTGGATGTGGATCCCGTTGTGGATGTTTTGGAAACGGACGTTGATGTCATGCCGATTGAACCCTCTCCGATTGAAACCACGCCTGTGACGGATGTTCCGGTCGTGTTGGTCGTAGGCTCTAAAACCTACCATTTCAGCATGCAGTACTCTAATGACCGTTTCTCGGGGTATTATGACATTGATTTAAGCGAATTATCCAATGCGCTTGGGATGGACGGGCATATTGTTTACCTGGAAGTTGGCGGCACGATCGGATTTGTCGGAACAGACAGTGCAGAATTTGGGTATTCGATCAACGGAGAGCAGCCGATCTGGGTAGAGGACTGGCAAAGAGATCCTGATGCGGATTTGAAGGAGGAATATACGTCGCTTGGTGCCGAGTATGTGACGGGATATAAGATTCGTATCGATATGGATGATCTGCCAGATGACGCTAACTATACCATTACGCTTTTGTATAGGGTAGGGGATACCCAGGGGGAATTTTGCACGTTTGAGACTTGCAAGTACGTAGAAAATAAAGAAGTTAATACCGAATGCGGCTAAGGCGATTGATTCCTATTGTGGATTGGAAAATGAAAGGAGTGTCAGATTATGAAAAAAATCATTACCATGTTCCTGTTAACCGCGCTTTGCATGACCGTCTTGACCTCCTGTGACCTTGGCAATGGTCTTGTTGCCGAGTTGTTTGGGGACGTGAAGGATCTCACCATAGGGGAACAGATTTATCCAACCGATGATTATATTGCGGTTGAAACCGATATCATGTATTACCCACCGGTGGAAGAGATTGAAACCACACCGTCCTACGAGATCATGACCGAGGATTATACGATCGAAGAATATTGGACGGCGGATATTTCGATTGATATTGAGCCAGTACCGGTGCCGGATGCGTATGTTGAGTTTGGGTTTCCTACGATTGAGTTTATCTCTCCGTACGGCATTGAATCTCAGAGTGGCGGAAGTAGCATTTTGAATGCCCTATATGCAGTAAAACCCGATCTCATTTCGCTTACCGTTATAGGCACAGCGACCTTGTATGCAGGGGATTGCACGGTGGGCTATACACTAGGCGAGGAATACATATTTGACGAGAGCTTTTGGGGCGTTGGAACGGACAGCGAACCAGAGTACAGAGAGCTAAGGATTAAGATTCCTGCCGAGCAGCTGGCGGATGGCAACAATAAGATCACGCTGGTTTATGAAATGAACGGTCAGATATACGAAATCGGATGGATTGTCGTAATCAAGGAAGTGCCGACCGAGGAGGATTCGGTGGACGTCGGAGAGATTCCGGAAGTGACGATTGAATAAAAGCAAGGCTGCGCCATTTGGCGCAGCCCTTAGCTTTACTTGGGCGGTTGATTAAAAGTCGGACGAATACTTGGGCAAAGGCAAAATCGTGTCCGATGGGATATTATGTGAGGAAGTTCCTTCCGTTCTTTTTGACACCGCTGGCGCAAAAAGAACCAAAAACGCCGAAAAAGTGTTTCGCCTCTGCGGAGGCGACAAGGGCGCTGCCCTTGACCCGCGACCTTTTGAAAAAGCTCGACCAAAACTTTTTATGAGTGAGGTGTTCGTGTGGTGACGATCGCTCATGATCTTCTTCGCGGTCTTGCTTGCAGCTTGCTTTTGATTTGCACCGTCAAGGCGGCAGAAGCGCAAATCAGAGCCACAAATCCCGCGCGCAGCCCAAGGCTTGCCCCAAGTCCCAGACCGAGTGTGAGTGCTTGCCGCGCATCCGCACCGAAAAACAGCCCTGCCACAAGTCCCAGCCCAAGCAATATGCAGCCAAGCAGCAGCGCACAGGGAAGGACGGCGTTTTTGCATTTCAGTCCGATTCCCAAGCCGCCCGCCAGGGCACAAATGACCAGTGCACCAAATCCGAACGGCAAAAACAGCGCATCGGGGTCTGCTGCGCAGCTTGCAACCACCGCACCCAAAAGCAGCGAGAGCACAGCTCCTGCCACGGCAATGCCCAGCCCCCACAATAGTCCCGACGAAAATCCTCCTGCATCCTCTTTTTTACTTTTTTTCGTGTGCGCGTGCGAGGGCAGTGCCCTCATGACCGATTTGCTCATAAAAAAACGCCTCCGTATTCATCATATTACCTTATCTCGGTAATACTGTATGCATACGGAGTCGTGTTTATGTCGTTTGGCAATTACTTTGCGTCCTCTGCCTTGACGTCAACCTTGCTGATCGCGCTCTTGAGCAGGCGGATCTTGGTGCGGTCGTGGCTGGTCTCGATCAGCACGGTTTCGTCTCTGATGCTGACGACCTTGCCGATGATGCCACCGATGGTAGTGATCTCATCACCTACGGAAAGGCTGTTACGCATTTCGTTAATCTCTTTTTCCTGCTTTTTCTGGGGACGGATCATAAAGAAATAAAAGATCACGCCGAATACAACGACCATAGCGATGGGCAGAATGAGAGAGCCTATACCTCCGTTGCCGCTGTTGCCGCCTGTGCCGCCGAACAGGGGAGCAAAATTCAAAAAGTTCATGTTTTTATCCTCCATTGGGTATTTTTTCACATATGTAAGTATTATAGCCTAAAAGTGCAGGAAAGTCAAGTGTAAAACGAAAAAGGTGCAAATAATTCATAACATGTTAATATTCGTATGTTATCATGTAATGTGATACATTGTGTCATAATCCCGTACAGGAGGTAAATAGAATGAAAAAAGATAAATGTCCCTGCAAAAAGACCTCTATCGGCGGTCAGGCGTTGATGGAGGGCATCATGATGCGTGGCCCTAAGAAAACCGCGATGGCTGTGCGCAATCCCGACGGTGAAATTGTGCTGGAGGTGTCAGATAACAGCACCAAAACACCCGCGATTGCCAAGATTCCCGTCGTGCGCGGCGTGTATAATTTTGCTATGTCCATGATCCAGGGCTACAAGTGCCTGATGCGCTCTGCCGAGATTTCGGGACTTGAGGAAGCCGAGGAGGAGATGCGCCGCGAAAAGGAAGCCAAAAAGGCTGCCAAGGCGGCAAAAAAGGCGGCAAAGAAGGGTGAAACTCCCGAAACAACCGAACC
>JAFNZX010000069.1 GCA_017382615.1 Clostridia bacterium
CGCCGCACACTTTCCAAGGTCGAAAAGAAGCTGGGATTTGTACAGCTGAGATAAGCCGTTCGGAATATCAATCACGTAACCCAATGATTTGTAGGGGAGGATATCATCCTCCCGCCGCGAGAACGCATCGGTTACCCGTTTGGGTGTCGATACCGGTTCTTGATGCTGGCGGGAGGATAATATCCTCCCCTACGTATATTTATGAGAGTTTTTCGTGATGATCGGTGTCGGACGCGGCGCACTCGACGACCCGTCCGGCGCAAAGTAACTACAGCCCCCGCCGAACGCCGGCAGGGGCTGTTTGTTCAATTCACCAGATCCTCCATCTCTTCAATACGGGGAGCGGCGGAGGTGGCGGTGATGTTGTTGAGGAAAATGACGTCGCGTGCGCCCTTTTGGGTTACAAACTGCGTCAAATCTCCGTCATAATAGCGGTAGTCGATGACGTAGACGTACTGGTAATGGTCAACAAGGAAGGGGGCAAAGCAGTTGCCGAAGGATTCCTTGACCAGTACCACGGCAGAGCCGTCGGTGATATTCGGGTTTTCAATGCTGCAATAGTAGCTTTGCTTGGTGCCCAAGGGGTTATCGCTGGTCAAAAAGCAATTGTACTTGGAGGCAGCTGCGGCGTACATGGTATCGGTGTCCTTGCGTACCACACCGCCCGTGAATTTGTTGCGCTCCCCATCCGCGGTATAAACGTAGAGGTTGTTGGTGCCGCGGGGAATGAACGCCTCAACGGTATCGGGATTTTTTTGCAGGGCAGGGGCTTTGGTGTGTGAGTACAGCGTGCCAAGGAAGCCGCCAAACTCCATTTTTTCGTAATAGTCCAGCGGATGTGCAGTCAAGCCTGCGCTTTGCGCGTAGGCGGTGTAGGCGTAGTATGCGCCGCGTGCCGTCCAGTGGTGGTCAGTGCGGAAGTAGAGGTATTCGTTCTTGTGCGCACCAAGCGCGCCGTAAGCATCCACCTTACGTGCGTTTTTGTGCGTGATGGCGCCGTAAATGCTGTCAATGGCTGCCTTGGGATCGGTCGCGTCGGTTTTTTTGAGCACCTTGTCGTTATAGGCGTAAGCCAGCGGTACGACCACGGTGTACACCTTTGCTTTGCCGTCCAGCTTTTGCGCTGCGGAGTTGATCAGGGCTGCGTAGCGCGCGGAGTATTCCTTGCTTTGATAGTACATCTCGTAAGCCGTATCTCCCGTGATGTAATAGCCTGCAATGGTTTCCACCTTGACGTCCTCACCGCCCTGGCTACCCTGATTGCCCTGGCTGCCCTGATTGCCTTGGCTGCCTTGGTTGCCGCCCAGGTTGGCAGCGCCGCTCTGGAATTGCTCCGAGCCAAAGCCCTTGAGCGAGGAAATGGTGTCGTTGAGTGAGATCAGCCCTTCACGGAAGGGGAAGGTGTCGGCAAACCAGGTGCTGATCTGCTCGGTGTACTTGCCCGAGAGAAAGGTTTCTACGGTAAAGGTGGGGAACTTGGTCAGCTCGCGCTTTTCGGACTCGGAGTAGGAAGGGCGCAGGAAAAATGCTAATCCCAGCACAAAGCCCAGTATCATCACGCCGCAAAAGAGGGCGATCATGATTTTATTAAACAGATTTTTGGTATTCATATGCGTCCTTTCATCAGAAGCGGAAGTAGAGGAAGGGGTTGTAGCTGTCGCCGATCAGGGCAAGTGCCGAAAGAATGACCAACACAGCGGGGATCACGGCTGCTGCAGCGTTTGCCACGACGTTGACGGGGGCACTCTTTGCCTCGCGCAGCCTTGCAAGCATGGGTACGATCGGGAAGCAGGCGAGAATGGAAATGACGAGGAAGATGCAGTTGCCACTCAGCGTGGTCTGTGCGCTCAGATCAAAGAAGGCGTTTCCGTTTGCGCACACGATGCCCTTGACGGTGTCCCACAACAGCGAGAGATTATCAAAGCGGAAGAGCAGCCAGCCGATATACACGGCGGGGAGCACGTAAATGCGTGCGGCAATTTTGGATGCAAGCGGGGTGTCCTTTCCCACGCGCAAGGCGTATTTTTCAAAGACGAGCAGCACGAAGTAGTAAAGTCCCCACAACACGAAATTCCAGGAAGCGCCGTGCCAAAAGCCGGTCAAGCCCCACACGATTAGCATGTTGAGAATGTGGCGCGGAACCTTTACGCGGTTGCCGCCCAAGGGGATATACACGTAATCGCGGAAGAAGGAGGAAAGCGAGATGTGCCAGCGACGCCAGAAATCGGTGACCGAGGACGCGGCGTAAGGGTAGTTGAAGTTTTCCTTATAGTGGAAGCCTACCATCAGTCCCATACCGATTGCCATGTCGGAGTAGGCGGAGAAGTCAAGGTAGATCTGCAGCATATAGCAAAGACCGCCAAGCAAAAGGGAAACCGAGGAAAGCGCAGAGAGGTCGGTCGTTGCGGCAGAGGGGAGCAGGGAGTCCGCGATCATGGCGCAGCCGTTTGCCAGAAGTGCCTTTTTGGCAAGACCCACTGCAAAGCGCGAAACGCCGCGCGAAGCCTCGTCCAGCGTGACCTTGCGCTCCTCAATCTCGCGCGCCACGTCGGCGTAGCGCACAATCGGCCCTGCGATGCATTGGTGGAACAAGGACGCGTACAAAAGCAGATTTGCATAGCTCTTTTGCGCTGCCACCTCACCGCGATAGACGTCGATGACGTAAGAGATGAGCTGGAAGGTGTAGAAGGAGATGCCTATGGGCAGTATAATGGACGGGATGACCTTGGGGAAGCCGATGAGGGCTTGCACGTTGCCAAGGAAAAAGCCGGTGTACTTAAAGAGGATCAGCAGTGCTAAGCAAAAGCCCACGCAGGTCCAGGTGGTGACCAGTGCGCGTCGGGATTTTGCTCCCATGGTTTCAATCATGAGTGCACTGACGTAGCAGACAAAGACCTCAAGGCACAAAAGCAGCACAAAGGCAGGCCCGCCCCACGCGTAAAAGATGAGCGAGGAGACCAGCAGAATGATATTGCGTGCGCGAATGCCCTTGACAGCGGCGTACAGCGCATAGCTGATGACGAGAAATGCGAAAATAAAGAAAAGTGAAGAGAAAACCATGCTTGCCCCTTTATATGTATAATGTATAAATGATTCCATATTAATTATAACACAGGTTCGCTGTATGTGCAAGAGGATTTTGAGACTCTTTTAAAAAAATGAGAGGGGAGAATTCTTTGCATGGAACTTTTCGTTTGCTCTTGACGAAAGGGTACATTGGTGGTATAATATCCCTATATTAAGAGTAAATCGGTGAGCGTCAAGTGCTTGCGGGACGGGGAGTTGTCCGCAGGACGAAGATACGGGACAATTCCGGTCGCGGTTCACCCTTTGCATCCCGCTTTATATGGCTTGAATAGGTGTAGTGTGCCTTCTTTTCTTGCGATATGGGTGAGGAAAGGAGGATTTTTTATGAAATCGACTCAAAAAAAAGGACTGAAAAACGTTTACGTGCTGGTCTATGCCGCCATGCTTGCCGCAATGGGTGTGGTGATCGGCATTTTTTGTAAGAATTTTCTCAATTTCGGGAATGGGCTTTTCCGCATCACGCTGGAAAACTTTCCCGTCATCATAGCAGGCATTGCGTTCGGCCCCGTCGTGGGTGCTTGCGTAGGTGCTGTGGCGGATATCATCAGCTATATGCTTTCCACGCAAAGCTTTGCTATCTCCCCCATTGTAACCCTGGGTGCTGCCATGGTCGGAGCGGTCAGCGGACTGGTGTCCCATTACGTGATCAAGCGCGAGGGGAACGTGCGCGTGATCGTTTCCGTGGCGGCGGCGCATTTTGTGGGGTCTGTTCTGATCAAATCCGCAGGACTTTTCGCATATTACCAGTGGATGGTGCTGTGGCGCATTCCTACCTATATCGTTATAGCAGCTATAGAAGCGGCGCTGCTTTGCTATTTGTATCATCGTCCCGCATTTGCAAAAATTTTCAAGCTCGGAGGAAACGCAAAATGAATTACGAGCAGGCGTTAGCGTATATTCATTCTATCTCCTGGACCTTTACAAAGCCCGGTCTTGAAAGGATCGGAGAGCTTTGCAGAAGGCTGGGGGATCCGCAAAAGCATCTGAAGTTCGTGCACGTTGCGGGTACGAACGGCAAGGGCTCGTTTTGCTCCATGCTGGACAGCGTGCTGCGCCACGCCTCGTATAAGGTAGGGCTTTTTACCTCGCCGTATATCCGTGACTTTTGCGAGCGCATCCGTGTGGACGGGGAGAATATCCCCAAGCAGGATTTGGCACAGATCGTGGCTTACGTGCAGCCCATTGCCGATGCAATGGAGGACAAGCCCACGGAATTTGAGCTGATCACCGCGATCGGACTGGAATATTTCAAGCGGTGCGCCTGTGACGTGGTGGTGCTGGAGGCAGGCATGGGCGGCAGACTGGATTCTACCAATATTATCGAAAGCGCGCTTTTGTCGGTCATTACGGGTATCTCTTTAGATCATACCGCGTATTTAGGTGATACGGTGGAAAAAATTGCTGCCGAGAAGGCGGGCATTATCAAAGAGGGCGGCAGCGTGCTGTACTGTGGTAATGACGCGCGTGTAAGAGCGGTTATCAAAGAAAAAGCCGACCAAATGCACGCAACGCTGCTTGATGCGGACAAGAGCACCTTGACCTTGTCGCGCTGTGATCTTTCGGGCTGCACCTTTGATTTGGGTGCGTGGAAGAACGTGGAGCTTTCTTTGCTTGGACTGTATCAGCCCGAAAATGCTGCAAACGTGCTGTATGCGGTGGAGGCACTTCGCAAGCAGGGGATGGAGATTCCGGAGGACGCAGTGTACGCGGGACTTGCGGCGGCTCGTTGGCAGGCTCGTTTTGAAAAAATCGTGCAGGATCCGCTCGTGATCTTTGACGGTGCGCACAATCCCGAGGGAATTGATGCGGCTGTGCAAAGTGTGAAATATTATTTTGGAACAAAAAAGGTTGCCGTGCTGACCGGTGTGATGCGCGACAAGGATTATGAGTACGTGGCGACAAGGCTTTCAGAGATCGCAGACCGCGCATTTTGTATCAAGCCGGATAATCCCCGCGCGCTGGATGCACAGGAGTATGCCCGCGTGCTGGAGCGCCGCGGCGTGCAGGCGTCGGCACACGATAGCGTGCAGGAGGCGTTTGCCCGGGCAAAGGCGTTTGCCAAGGAGAGCGGCAGCGTGTTGGTCTGCCTTGGATCTTTGTATATGTACGAGCAAATCTATGCGCTTATTTAATTTCGCAGACCGTGCAGGCAGCGGCTCTGTATGCTTAAGGAGGTATGAAGTATGACGATACTGAGCGTGGACGATCTCGGTCTGTCCTTTGGTACAGACGTGATATTGGAGCATATCTCCTTTTCCTTGGACGAGAACGATAAACTGGGCATTATCGGTGTCAACGGATCCGGCAAGTCGTCCTTGTTCCGCATGATCACGGGGGCGTATGAGCCTACCGAGGGTAAGGTATATATTTCCAAGGATAAAACGTTGGGCATTCTGACGCAGGACGGTGCATTTGAACGCGAGGGCGACGGCACGGCAATCTCTTTGATGTATCACGCATTTCCGCATCTGCTTGCCGCAGAGCAGAGGCTTGCCGAGCTGGAAAGTGCCCTGCAGGACACCTCGCGCCCCGATTACGAGATCGTAACGGGGGAATATACCCGCCTGCACGAACGCTTTATCCGTGACGGCGGCATGGAATTTCGCGGCAGATGTGCGTCGATTTTGCAAAAGTTAGGCTTTTCCCGTGAGGACGGAGATAGACAGATCGATACCTTCAGCGGCGGTCAGCGCACGCGCCTTGCATTGGCTGTCGTGCTTGCCACCGAGCCCGATATTCTGCTTTTGGACGAGCCTACCAACCATTTGGATATGGAAACGCTTGCGTGGCTGGAGAGCTTTTTGATCTCTTATCGCAAGTGTGTTATGGTTATTTCGCACGACCGTTATTTCCTTGACCGTGTGACGGGCAAGACCTTGGTTGTGGAGAATTGTCACGCCAAGTTGTATAAGGGAAATTATTCCCAGACCATGCAGCAGCGCGAGCAGGACAGAGCCCTGCAGCAAAAGAAGTACGACCTGCAGCAGCGCGAATTTGCGCGGCAGGAGGCGTTTTTGGAACAGCAGCGCCGCTGGAATCAGGCGCATAATTACGTCACTATCCGTGCGCGCGAAAAGCTGCTTGCCAAAATTGAACGCGTGGCAAAGCCGGAAAGCGCGCCCAAGCCCATCAAAATGCGCTTTACTGCCGCTCTACCCAGCGGCAACGACGTGCTGACTGTCAAGGGACTGGGCATGCGCTTTGGGCAAAAGGAGATTTTTTCGGACGTTTCGTTCGCGCTCAAGAAGAACGACCGCATGATGGTTGTGGGGCCCAACGGCTGCGGCAAGTCTACTATGATCAAGCTGATATTGGACAAATTGACCCCCACCGCGGGCAAGATCGAGGCGGGGTACAACGTCAAGGTCGGCTACTACGATCAGGAAAACCAGAATCTTGACCCCGAGAACGCGGTCATTGACGAGCTGTGGGATGCGTATCCGCAAAAAACCGAAACCGAGATCCGAAACGCGCTTGCTTTGTTCCGCTTTGTGGGCGAGGACGTATTCAAGCCCGTGGCGGTGCTGTCGGGTGGTGAGCGTGCAAGGCTGACTCTGGCAAAGCTGATTTTGTCCGAAATGAATCTGTTGATCTTAGACGAGCCGACAAACCACTTGGATATTGATTCGCGTGAGGCGCTGGAGGGCGCGCTGCAAGGCTTTGACGGCACGATTTTGGTGGTGTCGCACGACCGATATTTGGTTGAAAAGCTGGCGACTCGCATTCTGTGCCTTTCCCCCGGTGCACCCTTTACGGGTGACGTGTTGGATTTCTTTGTGGATCACCCCGGAGAAGGGTATACCGAATATGAAAGATACGTGCAGGCGCGCCGTGCGGAAATGGTCGTGACCGAGGACGCAGGGCAGAAGGTTGAGGCAAGCAATGCCAAGCAGCAGTATCTCAAAAACAAGCAGGACGTGGCTGCCGAGCGCAAGAGATTGCGCCGTATTGAAAAATTACATGCAGAATGTGAGGCTTTGGAAACAGAGCTTGCCGAGATCGAGCAGGCGCTGTACGGCGATGCCGCAACCGATTACGAGCGCGTTGCCGCCCTGGATGCGCGCAAGAGCGAGATCGAAGAGCAGCTGCTTGCTGACTACGAGGAATTAGAGGAATTAGAGGCTTGATATGGAAGTATATCTTGGCATTGATATTGGTGGCACGAAGTGCGCGTTGGTGCTTGGCGACGCAGAAGGGCGCGTGAGCGATAAGGTGCGCTTTGAAACCGCGGACAGGGACAGCACGCTGGCACGCATCATGAAAGAGGCAAAAGGGCTGATCGAGCTGGCAAAGGCGCAGGGGGACGCGGTCAAGGCGATCGGCGTCAGCTGCGGAGGGCCTTTGGATTCGCGCCTGGGGCTGATCCAGTCGCCCCCTAATCTGCCGGATTGGGATAACGTGCCCATTTTGCAAATGCTGCAGGAAGCGTTCGGTATTCCTTGCGCACTTTGCAACGATGCAAATGCCTGCGCACTTGCCGAATACCGCTTTGGCGCAGGTAAAGGGTGCGAGAGCATGGTGTTTTTGACCTTTGGCACGGGTATGGGCGCAGGATTGGTTCTGAGCGGCAAGCTGTACGTTGGTGCAAACGATAACGCAGGCGAGGTGGGACACGTGCGCCTTGCCCCCGACGGACCTGTCGGGTACTATAAAAAGGGCTCGTTTGAGGGCTTTTGCTCGGGCGGCGGCCTTGCGCAGCTGGGTGCTGCGTACGCAAAGGATGCCCTTGCGCGCGGCATTCCCTGCAGCTTTTGCCAAAGCGAGGACGAGCTGAACGGCATTACCGCAAAGGCGCTTGCTAAGGCTGCCGACGAGGGCGACGAGGTTGCGCTGGCGGTTTGGGAAAAGTGCGGTGAGATGCTTGGGCACGGACTTGCTGTGCTGATCGATATCATCAACCCCGAGCGCATCGTCATCGGCAGCATTTATGCGCGCAGCGGACACTTGCTGCGCAGATCCTTAGAGAAGGTATTGGCAGAGGAAGCATTGCCCGCTTCTCTTGCAGCATGCGAGATCGTACCCGCTGCGTTGACCGAGTCGGTGGGCGATATGGCGGCTTTGTGCGTTGCCATGACGGCAAAGTAAGGAGAGCTTATGAAGATTGCATTATTTGAGCATTATCCCGCGTTGGCGGAGCAGAGAGAGGCATTGGAGCAGGCAAGAAAACTGCTGATCGATACGTTTGCGCATGGCGGCAAGGTGCTTTTGTGCGGCAACGGCGGCTCTGCTGCCGATTGCGACCACATAGCAGGCGAGCTGCTCAAGGGCTTTGCCTGTAAAAGAATGCTGACGGGCGAGCTGCGTGCGCGCATGGGCGAGGAGCTTGCAGACAGATTGCAGATGGGATTGCCCGCTATTTCGTTGCCTTCGCAGGGCGCGATCATTTCGGCATTTTGCAATGACGTGGATGCGGTAACCGTGTACGCCCAGCTGACGCTGGCACTTGGCAAGCAAGGAGACGTGCTGTGGTGTATTTCCACTTCGGGCAACTCCCAAAACTGCGTACAGGCTGCAAGGGCGGCAAGGGCGCTCGGCGTGCGCGTGATCGCCATGGTCGGAGAAGGGGAGTGCGCGCTGGATGGGCTTGCAGACGTGGTACTGCACGCACCCGAAAAAGAGACCTACCGCGTGCAGGAATATCACCTGCCTATGTACCATTGGCTGTGTGCTGAGGTGGAGAATTATTTCTTTGACTAAAGTTTATCAGGCGCGTTGCACAAGATACGACAACGACATTTGTATAAAATGCACAAATATTGTGCGGCGCAATTGGTAACTTCGTCGGGTCTGCCTCTTGACTATTTTGAAAAAAAGCGTATAATGATGGTGTACTCGAAAGAGAGTACACCATTCAATTTTTTTGATAAATTTCCTTATAGGAGGTAAAATAATATGAAAACCTTTGCAATCCATCTTCGTGAAATCAATGACGTATACAAGCTGGTCAACACTCTTGTCGCATACGATGGTGCGGTAGACCTTGGCTCGGGCAGATACGTAGTAGACGGCAGATCCATTCTGGGCATTTTCAGCCTGGACCTTCGTCAGCCCGTAAACGTGCACGTGCACAAGGAAGAGGACGTTGAGCTGCTCAAGCAGATGCTTGGCGATTTCCTTGCCCAGTAAGCATCCGAAAACACAAAAAGCGCAGGCATGCCGCAATGGCGTGATACTCTTAACGGAGTATCACGCCAGTTCTATTCGCCTGCGGCGAGTGATATTGCTACGCAGTGATATTCGGCTTACGCCGAGTGGTATTCGCTGCGCGAGTTTGAAAGGCGAATAGAATATCACTGAAAGGCATAGCCGAACAATATCACTGCCCGAAGGGCAATATCACTCTTTGCGTAGCAAAGAATATCACTCACACATAAAGCAGAGAAGAGAGAGCTTCACGGAAATTTGTTTCCGCGTTACTCTCTCTTCTGTTTTTATCGCCGGTTTCGCATTTGTTTAACAAATGCACAGGTCTTTGCCCATACCCTTATTTTATTTCTCCGATAAGGACATCACCCAATTGCGGCATGCCTGTTTTTATGATTTTATATTCCGAAATGCTTCTCAATCACGGCTGCGATCTTCTCCGCGCCCTGCTCAATAGTGCCCGATGCGTCGATGATCTCAATTTTCTCACCGCGTGCGGCCAGCTTTTCAAATACGTCCAGGTAGCGTGCGCGGAACTTTGCCAGCGTGTCAGCCTTTTCGTAAATCTCGGTTGAGGTGCGCCCCTTGGTGATGCGCTTCATGCTCTCCTCGGGGGAGAGATCCAGGAAAATGCAAAGGTCGGGGCGGCGGATCTCGGGGCAGTTGCAATTGGCAGCCATGACCCAATCAAAGTCGGTCAAAGATCCTTGGTAAGCAAGGGAAGAGTAGTAGTAGCGGTCGCAAATGACAGCCTTGCCTGCTGATAGCTTGCCCTCAATGCCGTGCTCGGGGTCTACGTTGTGGTCAATTCTGTCCTGCACGAACATAGCTGCCACCTGCGTGGGCGTTTTTTTCAGCTCGCCCGACAGCACGCGTCGGATCTCCTTGCCCGTGGGCATGCCCGTGGGCTCTGCCGTAATGTACGGGTCAAGTCCGCGCGCACGCAGTCTGTCTGCCAATATTTCAATTTGCGTGGTCTTGCCCGCGCCGTCAATGCCTTCAAAAACAATAAACATCTCTATGTATCCCTATCTTTTTCGTATTTGCTATATTGTACCGCATTTTTGCTTTTTTTTCAAGAGGGCAGCACAAAATACTTTATTTTTTCCTGCGTATATCCCGGAGCATGATAGGCTGTGGGACGCTGACAGACGGCATTTTCAAGCTTGCCGCGCATAAAAAATGAGCACTGCGGAAAATCCGCAGTGCTCAAAACGATTTGTATTACTTGGAAAGGTCAACCTGAACGCCCAGCAGAGCAGCCAGTGCTTCGAATACCAGGTCGTTGATTTCGGGATGCTGTGCGCGATAGTCGTAGATCGCGTTAACAGCCTCGGCGTAATCGGAAGAGCCTTCCTTGATCTTGCCGCTGAGCTCATAGGGGTCAAATACCGTGACGTTGTTGCCGTCGGTCAGCACGTCCACAAGGGCGTGGCGAACTGCCTTGGAGTCAAGCAGGGTATTGACGGTCTCGGTGGCGGTAGGCAGTCTGCCATCGCCTGCACCGGGCGCGGAGCTGAACAGCTTCTTGTCGTCGGATTCCTTTGCAGCAAGTGCAATGTTGAGGATCTGGTTGAGTGCCTTTGCCTCTGCCTCGGAGTTGGTCTTATCCGAATCTGCAATGTAGCCGAACAGGGACTTGATCAGATCGGAGGAGATTTCGGAATACTTTTCGGGGATCTTGTTTTCAACCAAACGCGCGGGAGTGACGTAAACTTCAATCATGCCCGCGGTCTGTGCGTTGAGGTTGCGGATGACGTCAATCAGTTCTTCCTCGGAGATCGTACCATCCTTGGACAGGGAGTCCATGATGTTTGCAGCGCCTGCAACGGTGTTCATAGTCTCGGAGTAGCTGACGTTTTCACCCTCGGTTGCCTTTTCGGCAAGCTGGGTCGCGGTCTTCATATCAAGGTTTGCCTTCTCGCGTACGGTTTCGGATTGCAGTACCGAGGTGAACAGAGAAGCCGTCTTGTCCTTGCCAAAGGTGTTGGTCTCGGCAAGAGAGTCGAGGATCGTACCCACGGAGGATGCCAGATCGGCAAGATTCAGCTCACCGCCGTCCAGTACGTTCAGCAGACTGGAAGCCGTTTCGAAAATGGCGGAGATAGCCTTGGCGTCAAGACCAATGGTCTCGGGATTGATGTTCTCAGCTGCCTGCTTGGCGTCTACCAGCAGATTTTCCAGCGTTACGACCTTGGAGGTCTTTTTGGTTTCCTCAACGGATTGCAGGCTGGCAGCGCATTCGTTGGTCTTGGGGGAGACGGGAGCGGTGATCTGTACGCTGACAACGATCTCAAGTGCGGCTTGGTTATCACCTAACAGATCGGTAAACGTCTCGGTGATCATAGCGGTGGCGCGCTCGGTAATGGAGGTATCGTTTTCATTGAGTGCGGAAAGCTTGACACACAGCGAAGCGACTGCAACTGCACCGGAGTTCTGACGCTGCTGCTCGGTCATGCGCTCGTATACCGTGCCTGCAAGAGGATCGTCGGAAGAACCGGAAAGCGTGTCAAAGGTGGGCTTGCCACGCAGCTCAGAGGTAGTTTGAACGGTGCTTTGCGCGTACAGCACGAAGAATGCCTGAACGTCAGCCGCGGTGACGTCGTTTGTATTGCCGTCTACCAGGTCGTGAAGCATAGCGGTTGCATAGAAGTCAAGCACCTGCTCATCCACTTCCATGCCTGCTGTATCAAATGCGGTGCTCAGCTCGGCGGAAAGTGCGTGAATGCGTTCCTGCTCGGGCAAAGCGCGCAACTCGTTGAGCTCGTCTGCTACGGTGTTCATAAAGGTATCATAAACGGCAGCGGTGTCAACGGGAATGCTGAGTACCTGACCCACAGCACGCACACCAAGGTTCATGATCTCGGGGATCATGCGCTTCATGCTCTGGTTTGCACCAAGCGAGGTGACCATATCGGAGATGGCGTTGCCGCTCAGGGAAGAGAGCAGCGCGTCGGTATTGGAAAGGTTTGCAAATACGCCGTTGCGTGCCATAATGGAGACAAGCTCGGCGGTCGTCTTGACGTCTGCCTGCAGCAGCAGCGCGTCCTTGGCGTCGTCATGTAAAATTTCAAGCAGTGCCACAACCATAGGCTCCAGCATCTCAGCGTTATCGCCAAGAGAGGGCATTGCGATGCCGATAAAGGTCTCGCCCTTAAGCCATGCATCGGTTGCTGCGTAAATGATATCGCCTACGATGGGGGTCAGCAGCTTGGAATCTGCAAAGGAGTCGCCAATAGAGTTGATAATTTGAGCCTGCTCTTCACCGTAATCCTCAAACTTGGTGTCTTTCAGTTCAAGAACGTGCTGCGCCAGTGTAATGACGGAAGAAAGCTCTTCGGTGACCTTGACGTTCATTCCGGCAACCTTCATGCTCATAATCGAATCGGAAAGCGCACGGCCGCCCAGCTTGCGGTAAACGTTGAGCGCGGGGGAAGCGTCAAGCTCTTCCACAGCGTCCTGTACCTGCAGGATTACGGGTTGATCGGCAGGCAGTACGCCTTGCGTGGTCAGTTCCTTGAGCGTGGGCTGTGCGATGTTGAGGTAACCGGAGATGGGGATGAGGAGGACGACAACGATCACAACGCCCTGCACAACGCCAAAGCCTGCTGCAAACAGACGGGAAAGTGCGGTCTGACGGGGGCGATCCTCTTCGTCATCGTCATCATCTGCTTGTGCTGCGCGCTTTTTGCGCACGATGGAGACGATGCCGGAAATGATTGTGGCAATCACCCACGAGATAAGGAACAGAGTGATGAACAGCACCAAGCACAGAGCGGGGAGCGCAAGCGCGGTCACCAGCTGGATACTCAGCTCTGCGAGCGTTGGAGAGATGGCAGCGAATTCCAAAGCCTGCGCGGCAATTTGTGCAACGCTTGCACCAAATTGGCTTGTAATCCACTCCATTTTGCCTTCGACAAAAGCCATCATGACGTCGGCAGTGGGGAGAACGGCCTTGGTTAACCAGCAAACACCAAGGGCAACAGCTGCGCTGGCAATGGTGATGACCAGGTTGGTTTTTGTTTTGGAAAAGCCAAACAATGCGGCAAGTCCTGCACAGAGCAAGATGATTAATGCGATAACGCCAATCAGAATCAGGCTGTACATAAGAAAACCTCCAATTTTTTTCAATATTCATTGTATGAATATAAACGCTATTTCCATTATAGTACAATTTTGGTAGGTTGTCAAGGGAGAAAAGGTGTAACCTGTGCCGAAAAAGGCGCAAAATGTGCAGATTTTTTAAAAAAGCGTAAAAAAGTTTTGAAAAAGTGAAAAAATCTTTCAAAAAAGTATTGACAAAACGAACATGTCGTGATATAATTATCGGGCGTTGTGAAAAGACGCACAATATGGCGGGATAGCTCAGTTGGCTAGAGCAACCGGTTCATACCCGGTAGGTCATGGGTTCAAGTCCAATTCCCGCTACCAGGCCCGTTGGTCAAGCGGTTAAGACACCGCCCTTTCACGGCGGTAACATGGGTTCGATTCCCGTACGGGTCACCAGAAAAAGAACAAGGTGCAACATCGTTGCACCTTGTTCTTTTTCTGTCGCCCCATACGAGGAATCTCACCCGGCGAGTCGAGTCGCAGGCTCGCCTCGCTGGGTTCGCATTCGCCGCTCGGAGATCGGAGAGCGGCTTGCGAAGCAAGACATTCTCCAGGCGGAGAGCGTGCAAATATTCGCGCGCAGCGCGAAATTCCCGCAATTCGATTTAGTTATTTATTGCTTCACCAGAAAAAGAACAGGCACCTCGAATAGGGATGCTAAATTAGCGGTAAAAATAATGCAAAAAAGCGCCCGAAAGGAGGAGCAAGCCCCTCCCCTACCGATGGACGGCTTGGAAATCCTTGCCAAAAGATTTATCAAACTGACATATCGGGCGGTAGGGGAGGGGCTTGCTCCTCCTCATTAC
>JAFNZX010000070.1 GCA_017382615.1 Clostridia bacterium
GCTATGGCGATTTGATCGACGAGAGCATTCTCAATGCAGACAAGACCATTGCATCCGTGTCGGTGTACTTACCCGTAGAGCGCGACATCCGCGAGGACGTGGAATTTTTGCGCGAAATGCTCAAAAAGGACGGCATTGAAGGCGAGATCAAGATGATTGGCTTGAACGAGGAAGACTGGGCGAACGCGTGGAAGGCGTACTATAAGCCCATTAAGATCGGCTCTAAGATTGTCATCGTGCCCGCTTGGGAAAAGTACCAAGCCGAGGAGCACGAGCTGGTCGTGCGTATGGATCCCGGTATGGCGTTCGGCACGGGTACGCACGAAACCACGCGCCTTGTCATCGGTCTTTTGGAAAAGTATACCACCCCCGGCGTGCGTATGCTGGACGTGGGAACCGGTAGCGGCATTCTTGCCATTTGCGCATCCCGCCTTGGCGCAGGGGAGTGCAAGGCATATGATATCGACCCTATGTCGGTGCGCGTTGCACGCGAGAATATCAAGGATTCGGGACTATCCAACATCACCTGCGATCAATCCGATCTCTTGCGCGCCGTTGACTTAGAGGGCGGCAAATACGGCTTGGTATGCGCCAATATCGTAGCGGATATCATTATTCGCATGACGCCCGACGTGCATAAGTACATTGCCGATGACGGCGTGCTGCTGGCTTCCGGTATCATCATGGAGCGCAGCGCAGACGTGGTGAATTGCTTCGAGCAGCACGGCTTTGAGATCGTGGAGCGCGCCGAGGAAAACGGCTGGTGTGCTCTGGCGGTCAAGCGCAAAAAGTAATGCAGTATAAGCTGATCAGATCCGATCGAAAAACGGTCAGCCTGCAGGTCAAAGGCGGGGAACTGGTGGTGCGAGCACCGCGTCGTTTGTCGAAAGCCGCCATTGAAGGCTTTGTGCGCAAGCACATGGATTGGATTCGCAAGCAAATGCAAAAGCAAAGCCGCACGGCAGCTCCGCAGGCATCGGGGACACAGCTGACAGAGAAGGAGCATGAGGAGCTCAAAAAGCGCGCAAAGCAGGTCTTTGCCGAGCGCGTGGCGCACTTTGCACCCATCGTGGGCGTGACGTACGGGCGTATTACCATCCGTACGCAGAAAACGCGTTGGGGCAGCTGCTCGTCGAAGGGTAACCTCAACTTTAACTGCCTTTTGCTGTTAGCACCGCCCGAGGTACTGGATTGCATCGTGGTGCACGAGCTGTGCCACCGCAAGCAAATGAACCATTCAAGTGCGTTTTACGCCGAGGTGCTGCGCGTCATGCCCGATTATCACACGCGGCACGCGTGGCTCAAGAAAAACGGTACCGCGCTGATGGGGCGCGTAAACCGATAACCGTAGGGGCGATTCAGGAATCGCCTGTATTACCCCCGTAGGGGCGGATTCCATATCCGCCCTTATTCCATATGGACAAAAATTTCGGCTCTGCCGAATTTTGATAGCCCGCGCATACCCTGTGGGGATCGGCGTTCTTGAAGGTTTAAAACATCGTAGGGGCGACCAGTGGTCGTCCCAAGTAAAATCGTTTGGAAAACCACTCGGGGATACGACTCCAAACTGCGCAGTGGGACGACCACTGGTCGCCCCTACAGGAATCTCCCTCGCGCGAGTCCGTCGGGGCGATGCGGTATCTCTCGTGTCATCCAAGGCGACCAACCCTCGGTGCGGTTAAATGTGAAACGTATAATGCAGACACACGAAGAAAGCCTTTTCCTGCTCAATCAACAAAAAATTCCCACAAGCCGTTTGATTGGCTTGTGGGAATTTTTCGCGGTTGAGCATTGCGCTTTGCAGTCCGAGGTTTTTTCTTATACTGTTTCCGTTTCCTGCGCTTTTATTTCCTGCGCAATACGGTAATACTCAAAGAACTTATAGATATTGTACCCCTCGGGGGCGGTCATCTCGCAATAGGTCTTGCCAAAGCTGAAAAGCAGGAAGCGTCTGCCGCGCATGGAAAGCTCGGTAATATCCGAGAAGGGCACGTGCCACTCACCGCAGGTCATGCCGTCGGGGGTCATGACAAAGCGTCCTTGGGCAACTGTCTGCTCCTCGTGGTTTTCCACCGTGTAAACTCTTGCGCCCTCGGCAAAGATCTCGGCACCGTTTGCCACCAAAGCCTCGGTCGCCTTGCGCTGATTTGCGGCAAGCGCGGTCAGGGTGGTGTCGGGGGCACCGTGCAGGTACCCGAATTCGTCGTAGGTAAAGAATTTTCCGCAAGCCGTGCAGCTGACGCGATCGCCCTTGGATCTCATGGTGTCAACTTTGCCGCAATAGGGGCATACGTAAAGCAGGTTCTCCATGCTTTCGGCAAGCCGCTTGCCCTTGTATTTGCTGCGCTTTTGCTCCTGACGCGCGTATGCGTCCTCATACAGGTCCTCGCGGATGATGCGATTGATCTCGTCCTCGCTCATAGCGGCGATCTGTTCTGCGGTATATACGTTGACCGGCTCACCGTGTACGTAGCCTCTGCGCGTGTTTTTGGTGCTCCACATGGGGCTTGCAAAGTAGCCTCCCGTGATGCGATATGTCACAAGACCGCATCGTGCCGCCTTGACAAGACCGCCCGTGGTAGAGGTTATGGAGCAGGTCAAGCCGTCCCAGGAGCGCACACCCTCGGCAAACATGCAGACGTTTGCGCCCTTGCGCACCTTGCGCAGGATATCGATGATTGCGGACGCCGCTGTCGTACCCTTCTTGCGCAGAATGGGCGCGAGCAGATAATTGACGATCTTATAGCCATGCTTCCAGCGTGCGATGTGCTCGCTTGCCACAAAGTACATTTGTCTTGGGAAGGAGCAGCCCACAAACAGCGGATCAAAGTCGGTGACGTGGTTGGAGAGCACGATGTAGTGATCGGGCAGATTTTTTGCTACCCTGCAGGTATAGCCGAATTTGAGATAGCAGAAAAGTCTGACGGGGTGACGCAGCACCTTCCAAAAGAAATTGAGTCTTTTTTGCACGGACAGATCCTCCGTTCTAAAATAGTTTTGCCCAAAATGGCATGAAAAAATGCTCCCGCGCGGGGCAGGAGCATTGATTTGGCAGCGTGATTATACAGACTGCGAACGCTTGAGCTCGTGCTCCAGCCAGATAAGCCCCATGCTGAAGGCATCGTGCAAGCCGTCCTTCTGACCCTGCTTGATGATCTTGGTGGGATCCTTGGAGTCAAGCACCTGGATCAGGATCTTGCCGGGCACCTCATCGCCTTTTTCGTTTTTGATATAGGACATGATCTCAAGAATGAGGATGCAGGGCTCGTTCATATCGCCGTAGCAAATGGTGTTGCCCTCGCGAACCAAGGGCTTGTCTTTATAGTAAAGGTATTCGCCGCCCACTTGAGCGCGTGTTTCGTTTGCC
>JAFNZX010000071.1 GCA_017382615.1 Clostridia bacterium
GACTTTCCGAATACGAGCAGCCCGTAGAGCCCGTGCCCGAGCTGCCGCTTGAGGAAATCCTCGGACAGATGTGCGATTACGCCTATGAAAAGGGCTTGATCGACTCCAACACGGTTGTGTACCGCGATCTTTACGACACCGCGCTGATGAACGCGGTCACGCCCAGACCCGGTGAGGTCATTCGTACCTTCCGCGACCTGTATAAGCAGAATCCCGAGGCTGCAACCGATTATTTCTATAAGCTCAGCCGCGACTGCAACTACATCCGCATGGATCGTATTGCCAAGAATCTTTGCTGGCAGTACGAGGGCAAGTACGGTACGCTTGATATTACAGTCAACCTCTCCAAGCCCGAAAAGGACCCCAAAGCGATTGCCGCAGCGCGTCTTTTGCCTCCTGCGGGATACCCCAAGTGCGCGCTGTGCCACGAAAACGAGGGATTTGCGGGCACGCTCAATCAGGCGGCGCGTCAAACCTTGCGTCAGATTCCTGTGACCATGGCAGGGCAGCAATGGTACTTGCAGTATTCTCCTTACGTATATTACAACGAGCATTGCATCGCACTCTCGGCAGCACACACGCCCATGAAGATTGACCGCGCTATGTTTGCAAAGCTGCTTGATTTTGTGGAGATCTTCCCACACTACTTCATCGGCTCCAATGCCGATCTGCCCATCGTGGGCGGCTCGATTTTGTCGCACGACCATATGCAGGGCGGTCACTACACCTTTGCAATGGCACGCATGGGCAAGGAATGCGACCTTGGCTTTGACGGCTTTGAGGACGTGCAGGCAGAGCTTGTGCATTGGCCGTTGACGACCATCCGTC
Organism: Clostridia bacterium; assembly: GCA_017382615.1. Classification (GTDB taxonomy): domain Bacteria; phylum Bacillota; class Clostridia; order Oscillospirales; family CAG-272; genus SVQP01. Next base: position 829 of record JAFNZX010000071.1, read on the forward strand.
TGCGCAGCGAGGACAAGGAGCGACTGGTTGCGCTGGCAGATAAAATTCTGATTGCCTGGCGCGGATATACAGACGCCGACGCTGTGATCTTTGCCGAAACCGAGGGCAAGCCGCACAATACCATTACGCCTATTGCACGTATGGCGCAGGACGGCAAGCGTTATGAGCTGGATCTGGTGCTGCGCAACAATCTGACTACCGATGAGTGCCCCTTGGGTCTGTATCATCCCCATGCGGATAAGCACCACATCAAGAAAGAGAACATCGGTTTGATCGAGGTCATGGGCTTGGCGGTGCTGCCCGCAAGACTTTCCACCGAAATGGAAGCCTTGCGCGAGGCAATTTTGAAGGGTATTGATCCTGCCACCGTGCCCGAGATTGAAAAGCACGCCGAGTGGGCGCAAAAGCTTAAGGAGCAGTATACCTTTACAGAGGAAAACGCAGCAGAAATTCTGCGCCAAGAGATCGGACGCGTGTTTGAAAAGGTGCTGGAGGACGCAGGCGTTTATAAGTGCACGCCCGAGGGCAGAGCGGCATTTGCGCGCTTTGTGGATACGGTCAACGCGCAATGAAGCATGCGACTTTGACACGAATTTTATGTGCTGCATTGCTTTCCTTACTTGTGCTGACTTGCTTGGCGGCTTGCGATCAAGCCAAGGATGGCAAAAGTGCCTATGAGATTGCCGTGGAGCATGGCTTTGTGGGTGACGAGCAGGCTTGGCTGGATAGCTTAAAAGGTGCGCAGGGCGTGCCCGGCGAGCCGGGTCAAAACGGCACCAACGGTGCGCAAGGTGCGCAAGGTGCGCAGGGCGTGCCGGGTAAGGACGGCGAAAACGGTGCAGATGGCAAGGACGGCACCGATGGGAAAGACGGTCAGGACGGCGCACCGGGCAAAAGTGCTTATGAGATTGCCGTGGAGTACGGATATAAAGGCACGGAACAGGAATGGATCGCGCAGTTTTCGGGAGCGGTTGGCAAGGATGGTATTGTCAGCGCGTTTGTAGACGCGAAATATCACTTGATTTTGGTTCGTGCGGACGGCACGCAGATCGACGCGGGCTACGTGGGCACGGTCGTGACCCCCGAGGGCTCGCAGGTGCTGGGTGAGGACGAGGACGGATACCTGATCGTGGACGAATGGGTGTGCACGACGGGCAATCTTAACGTGCGTTCAAGTCCCGAGGTCATGGCGGATTGGAGCAACGTCGTCAAAACGCTGGCAGCGGGCGAGCGCATCGCGCGTGTGGGGATTGATCCCGAGGGCGGCTGGAGCAAGGTGATCTGGGACGGCAAGGTGTGCTATGCCTCGTCGAAGTATTTGCAGCTGCAGCAATCCGAAAGCATTCGGGTGAATTTGGCAGATCAATATCTGCTTACGGTTGGTGAGCAGTTTTGGTTTTATAATGACCAGCTGACGGGCAGCTTGCCTTATGGTATGCACGTGTCATATCAGGCAGAGGGCGGATGCGCTTGCGTAATGACCGATCAGGGCTTTGGCGTGACGCCGGGGGCGGCAGGCACGTATGCCATGACCGTTACGGTAGGGCAAACTCTGAACGGTACGTATAGTATTGTATATCAAAAAACAACGCAGCTGGTGGCGGTGGAGAAGAAAGAGCTGACGCTTAGCGGTGTTGTGATCGGTGACAGCCGCGTCAGCGACGGAACCATGGTCAACGTTCTGCGTGCAACCTTTGGGGACGCATTGACGCTGCTTGGCACAAGACAAACCGGTGTGGGTGCTGCCCACGAGGGAAGAGGCGGCTGGACTACAAGCCATTATCTGACAAGCAAGACGCTCCTTGCGCTTTCCAATCCGTTTTATCATGCGGAGCATGCGCAGATCAATCCCTATACGGGGGAAACGCATTACTTTGATTTTGCGTACTATCTGGCGCAAAACGGCTTCCAAGCACCCGATTTTGCGGTCATTTGCATTGGCGCAAACGATATATTTTCTCGCGAATCGGTGCAAAACGTGGACGTGATGATCGGGGAGATCAAGCGTGCGACGGGTGGCAAGACCAAGGTGTTTGTCATGACGGAATATCTCTCTGCCGAGAGCGGCTATGAGCAAAGCGGCAAGATTGTGGATATTGCGCAAAGGCGCGCACAGCAGCTTGCGTATTTTGCCATGCAGCAGGAAATACTCGGTGGAAGGGAAGGCGAGGGCATATATCTCGTCAATTCCTATGTTACCATCAACGGTACGACGCATTGGCAGAGAAACGACGCAGGGCACATTATCGATGCGGTGCATCTGGATAGCCCGGGATACGAAGCAATGACGCGCGTGCTGGAGTCGTATTTGTACCACGTATTTGGCGAATAAGATCGAAATTTATACATGAAAAACCGAGGGATTTGCAGGAAATGGGATTGACAAATCCCTCGGCTTGGTGTATAATATGTGGGTACGCAGGCATAGTCTAGTGGTAAAACCTCAGCTTCCCAAGCTGATGCTGCGGGTTCGATTCCCGTTGCCTGCTCCAAAAAGATAGGGATGGGTGCAAAAGCACCCATCCCTATCTTTTTGGAGCAGCCCTTCACCGAATCAGAACCCCACCAAGGGGCGCAGCGCGCCCCTTGGTTAGGTTTGCGCAGGTTGCGCGACCGATTTAAAACGCCTATTGGCGCAAACGAACTGCACGCACGAAGTGCGGCAGTAAGTTCATGATTCCCGCCTTAGCCTTTGTTACATTTCTAACGCCAACGCAAACGGACAGTCGAGGACGCCTGTCCC
>JAFNZX010000072.1 GCA_017382615.1 Clostridia bacterium
AAGCGTCTGCGAAAGGTACGCGCTGTCCTTACCGTTTTCCAGCTTGGCGCGCACCGAGGGGGTATGCTTGGCGGTGGGCAGCTGCTCGTAAATGCCGTCCAGCGAGCCGTATTCGCCAATCAGCTTGAGCGCGGTCTTTTCCCCGATGCCGGGCACGCCGGGAATGTTGTCGGAGCTATCACCCATCAGAGCCTTGACGTCCACGAACTGCTCGGGCTCAACGCCGTATTTGGCAAAGAACGCATCTCTGTCCATAACCAAGGTGTCCTGATTGGTGGCAAGCAGGACGTTGGTGGTCGCATCGATGAGCTGCAAGGAATCGCGGTCACCCGTCAGCACCAGCGCACGGCAATCTTCCGAATAGTCGCGCGCCATAGCGGCAAGCGTGCCGAGAATGTCGTCCGCCTCGTAGCCCTCCAGCTCCAACACGTGCAAGCCCAGCATGGGTACGATTTGCTTTGCAATGGGCATCTGCGCACGCAGCTCGTCGGGCATGGCGTGTCTGCCCGCTTTGTATGCGTCGTACATCTTGTGGCGGAAGGTGGGTGCCTTGAGGTCAAACGCCACAGCCGCAAAATCGGGCTTGTACTCCTCTATTTGCTTAGAGAAAATATTGATCATACCGTACAGCGCGTTGGTAGGCGTGCCGTCCTTGGCGGTCAGCAGCCTGATGCCGTAAAACGCGCGGTTGAGTATGCTGTTTCCGTCGATACAAAGTAAGGTTTTCATGCTCTTCCCCTTATATATCCATAATCCTATTTATTATACCACAAAATTGTGACGTTTGTCAAGTAAAAATCATCAGACGCACCACACCACACGAACAACCCAACTCATGAAAAGTTTTGATCAAACTTTTTCAAAAGTTTGCGCAGGTGGAGGGCGCGAAGCCCTCCTCGCGCTCCGCAGAGCGCGAAATTTCTTATACGCCGTTTTTGGTTCTTTTTGCGGCAATATTGCCAAAAAGAACGGATTGAATTTTCTCACATAACATCCCAAGCAACACAAAAGGGCGACCTTGCGGTCGCCCTTTGATGAAAGTCTTTATTCCAAAATATTGGTGGTAATATAATCCACGCCCCACTCGGCAAGACGCTCACCGTCAGCAGCATTGTCCACCGTCCAGCAGTTGATCTTGATGCCAGCCGCATGGAACGCATCCACGCGCTCCTTGGTCAGCGCGGGATAATGCACGTCCAGATCCATCTTGAGTTCGGACAGCAGCCCAAGCATTTCGTCGCTGACGTCACCCGTCAAGAACTGGCAGGGCTGCTCGGGATACAGTGCGCGCACTTTGATCAGATTCTCGATGTTGAACGCGATAAAGGTCACACCGTCCAGATAGTCAAGCTCCTTGATCAGCGCGCAAAGGCTTGCAATCTCCTCGTCGGTAAAATTGCTCTTGAGCTCCAAAACGCAAATCTTGCCGTACTTTTTGCAAATGCGCACGTATTCGTCCACGCTTGCCAGGTGCAAGTCCCCTCTCTTGACGCCGTCCTTATCGTATAAGATCGCCGCACGCGCAACGTCAAAGCTGACCTGCTCGACCGCCAGATCCTCACCCGCAATTCTCTTTAAGTTGCCGTCGTGATTGATGATAAACTTGCCGTCTGCGGTGCGGTACACGTCGGTTTCCACGCCCCAGTAGGTGCGGTTGCCAGCCGCGATAAACGCCGCGCAGGTGTTTTCCGTTTCCAAGCCGCTGACACCTCTGTGTGCAACAGCCAAGGTATTGCCCTTATTGAACTTGATCGTGTTTGCAGCCATATTACCCTCCAAATTGTCGTTACTTACTCTTTGCTTTCGGGAACGAATGCCAGATGCAGCTCCTCCATTGCCTTGGGATCTGCAGGGGCGGGACAACCCGACATCAGCTCGCTTGCGTTCTGTACCTTGGGGAATGCAATGACGTCACGCAGGCTGTCTGCGCCCAGCATAACCATTGCCAGACGGTCCAGACCCATACCGGAGCCACCGTGAGGAGGTGCACCGTACTTGTATGCATCCACTAAGAAGCCGAACTTTGCTTCGATCTCTTCCTTGGTAAGACCCAGTGCGCGGAACATCTGCTCCTGCAGCTGCCAGTCGGTGATACGGATCGAGCCGGAGAGCAGCTCGGTGCCGTTGAGTACCATATCGTAGCACTTTGCGCGTACCTTGCCGGGATCGCTCTCAAGGTAAGGCAGGCACTCTTCCAGCGGCATGGTGAAGGGATGGTGCATTGCATCCCAAGCACCGGTCTCCTCGTTCCACTCAAAGAACGGGAACTCGGTGATCCACAGGAAGTTGAACTGACCCTTGGGAATGATGTCCAGCTTCTTTGCAACCAGGGTACGCAGCGCACCCAGTACGGGCAGCACGACCTTGTCCTTATCAGCCACGAACAGCGCAACGTCGCCCTGCTCCAGCCCCAGTGCCTCGATCAGAGCATTCAGCTCCTCGGGGGCAAGGAACTTAGCAAACGAGCAGTTGGGAGCGGCATCTGCCCAGCGGATGAACGCAACGCCCTTGGCACCAATGCCCTTTGCATGCTCGGTCAGCTTGTCGATCTCTTTTCTGGTCAGCGCACTCGCACCGTTCTTTGCAACAATGGCACGCACGCTGCCGCCGTCCGCAAGCGCACCTGCGAATACGGGGAAAGTGGTATTGGCAACCACCGCGGACATATCCTTGATGGTCATTTCATATCTGGTATCGGGCTTGTCGCTGCCGTACAGGTTCATTGCCTCGGCAAAGGTCATGCGCTGCATGGGCGTTGCGATATCCACGCCAAGCACTTCCTTGAACACTCTCTTGATAAAGCCCTCGTTGACCTCCATGATCTCTTCCATGGATGCAAAGGACATCTCCAGGTCGATCTGGGTAAATTCAGGCTGGCGGTCTGCTCGCAGGTCCTCGTCGCGGAAGCAGCGAGCCAGCTGGATGTAGCGGTCGTAGCCCGACAGCATCAAGAGCTGCTTGTACAGCTGAGGCGACTGGGGCAGCGCGTACATAGAACCGGGGTGGATTCTGGAAGGAACGACGTAGTCACGCGCACCCTCGGGGGTGGGCTTGATCATCATGGGCGTCTCGATTTCAAGGAATCCGTTCTCGTAGTAGTACTGTCTTGCAACGCGTGCGATCTCGTGACGCATGCGGATGTTTCTCTGCAGCTCGGGGCGGCGCAGGTCGAGGTAACGGTAGCGCAGCGCGATCTCGTCGTTGACCTTCTTGCCCGTACCGATCTCAAAGGGAGGGGTCTGCGCAGCGGAGAGCACCTTCATGCTCTCAACACAGATCTCTACCTTACCCGTGGGCAGGTTGGGGTTGATCGCACCCTCGGCGCGAGGGCGCACGGTACCGTGTACCGCCAGCACGAACTCGCTGCGGCAACGGAATGCCTTTTCAAAAATCTCGCGGTCGGTTGCGTCGTCAAAGGACAGCTGGACGATACCCGTTCTGTCACGCAGATCAATAAAGATCAGCGCGCCAAGGTCTCTCTGTCTTTGTACCCAACCCATCACGCATACCTTGGAGCCAATGTCCGACTCGGTCAGCGTGCCGCAATAGTGCGTTCTTTTATCGGTTGCACTCAAAAATTCTGCCATTTTTATATTCTCCTTAAACAGATGTATTTACAAAATTACAGGGGCTTACCCTCGCTGTCAAACAGCGGCAGGGGCTCAAGATACACGATATCCTCGCGGTCGATCGCGTCACCCTCGGCAAGAATGGCTGCTCTGCCGCAGATGATACCGCCTGCCTGTTCAACCAGCGCTTCCAGTGCCTTGAGAGATTCACCCGTGGAAATCACGTCGTCCACAATCAGGATCTTCTTGCCCTTCATCAGCGCGGCATCGTAGCCGTCCAGATACAAGGTCTGCTCGCGGTTGGTGGTGATGGAGCGGACGGATACCTGCAGCACGTCTCTCATGTACAGCTTTGCGCCCTTACGCGCCAGCATGTACTTTTGGTTGCCTGCAAGTCTTGCCATCTCGTGCACCAGCGGAATGCCCTTTGCCTCTGCGGTGATCAGATAATCGTACTCGGGCACCTTGTCAAGCAGTGCCTGCGCTGCAGCGGTGGTCAGCTCGGGGTCACCGAAAATGACGAACGCGCCGATCATGAGCTTTTCATTCAGAGGGCAGAGCGGCAGATCGCGCTCACATCCCGCGATATTCATGCGGTAATACTTTTCCATGGGTCAAGCCTCCGTGTGTTTTTAATGTATCGTGCAGGGACTTTTCGCCATTCCCTACACTCCCATAATAATTATACTCATATTTTGTAAAATGTCAAT
>JAFNZX010000073.1 GCA_017382615.1 Clostridia bacterium
GGGGTGATGGGCGTATTGAAGCGCGAAAACGCCTTGTTGTACGTGCCCTCGTAAGTAATCAGATTGACGTCGTAAATACCCGTATGGTTGGCATGCTGACCCAAGGTCAGAAAATAGAACATGCCCACGTAGCGATCGGAATTGACCTTGCCGTCCACGGGCGAGATCACGCGACCAAAATCATCCGTGCCCACGATATTGAGCACGCTGTACTCAGCAGCACTCAAGCCGCGCTCGTCGGGCACGCGCTCGATTGCAGGCTGCGCGTCGGGTTGCGTTTCGGGCTCGGTCACAGCATCCGCCTCGGTGGTGGGCGCTGCGGTATCATCGGGATTCTCGACAGGCGCGTCGGGCTTGCAAGCAACAAGCACGCAAAGCAGCATCAAGAGTGCAAGTAATGCACAAAGAATCTTACGCATCTCTGTCCTCCTTTCTGCCAAACGCAAAGCCAACAAGGCAAAGCAATATCATGCCTGCAGGCGCAAGAGATGCACCGCAGCCATTTTGAATAGCGGGCTCGGGTACGAGGTCGTCGGCATCCGTTTCGGGAGCTGCCTCGGTTGCGGTCTCTGCGGTCGATTCTATATTCGACTCTGTCGAATTACTCGACCCTACAGTTTCGGTTTCCGTTTCGGTTTCGGGTGCAGGCAGCACAGTCACCTCATACGTTGCCACCATGCCGTCGTATTCCACCGTCACGGTAGCCGTGCCGGGTGCGGAGAAATCATAGCTGACCATGCTCTCAAGCAGCATCATGTCAAGCCCCGCACCGCTTGCAAACTCCACACGCACGACCAGCGAGGTCATGTCAATGCGCTCGCCCACGTAATACGTATCCTTATATCCGGGCAGCACAGTCATGCCGCCCATTTTGACGCTGATCTCATCCGAGGCATTGATGCTAAACACAATCGGTTCCAGCACCAGCGTACCGTCCACGGGCGTGTAATTGTTTTTGTTTGAGCCCGCCCAGTTGCCCCAGTCGTCCCTATTCCAGTTCATCCAGCGAAAGCCGGGGAGAATGACGATCTCATACTCGTTTTCCTTCAAGGCTGCAAGATAGGAAGGATTGTCAATATGAAAGATCATGGTGTCGCCATAGAAATTGAAGCGTGCCACCTTGCCCTGCTTGACCAAATCTGTGACCGTCACACCGTCAATGGTGACAAGATCCCCCAAGGTCTTGCCGGGAATTGCCGAGGGGCACAGATCCACCGCGGAAATGGCTTTGAGGCTCTCGCGATCCTTGCGCTCAAACCTGACGCGCAAAGCACCGTCACCGCCCGGCATTGCACCCACCTGCACGGCGGTAATGCCTGCCTTTTGGTTAACGGGAAAATACACGTCGTGCTCCAGCGTCAGCGCGGAAAGCTCCTGATCAATTCCGGAGGATGAGCCCGCGCACCACACAAAGCCTGCCTTGACGGTCACGGCGGTAAAATCCGAGGGCTTGAGCTTGGAATGATCGTCCATGTGAAAGCGCAGATTGAGATAGACCGTACCGTCAGGTCCGTTCTCATAGGTATAGCAGGTGCGCTTGAGCGGCAGATCGCCCAGCATATCCTTGATCTCTCGCACGGTCATATTCTCATACGCCACGCCGTCCTTGACAAAGGACAAAAGGATCAGATCGGTATTGTGGTCAAGTCCGTTATCCCATGCATCCTTGGTCAAGCCCTGCACGTCTGCGGGCACGCTGAAGGTGACCTGCCCGTAGGTCGTACCCTCGGGTGCAAAGGGCAAGGAATAGCAGGGCTGCATGCTGACCGCATCCGCGGCAGATGCCGTCACGGGCACAAGCGCGCAAAGCATGGTGCAAGCAAGCAGCACGCATAAAAGCAATCGTTTTTTCATAAAGACCTCCTACGCTGTATTTTATTTTATTATATTTTACAACAAATACGCCTCCTTGTCAAGCAAAAATCCCTGTTCTTTGTCAAGCAAAAATCCCTGTTCTCTCTTGCAAGCGCGAATAAGGTGTGCTATAATAATGGCATACCGCAGGGCGGGGACTTGCTCCAATGTCATTAAGTGAAGAAAAACCCACAGCAGGCAAGAAAACGGAACGGATGCGCGCAAAAAGCCGTCCCCTCGGGGGAAGGAGGGCTCCCGCAAGCTTGCGCAGTGGGAGGAAGGGGAATATGCGTAAAAGTCGGGCAGGTGAATTTCGAGCAGAAACTGTCTTGATTTTGCAAAAACCGCTAAGATAATACTATTCTAATTTCTTTACGAGTTCCCCTTCCTCCCATAGCGGGTACGCTATGGGAACCCTCCTTCCCCCGAGGGGAC
>JAFNZX010000074.1 GCA_017382615.1 Clostridia bacterium
AAGGAAAATGCAGCACAATGCCGGGCAGCGCGTCGTATACGCCAAGGGCGTTGTTGCTTGCGTAAAGGTCGATGTTACCAAAAATCAGCACGAGATCGGTCATGGCGCAAAGCGCGACCAGCACGGAGTATATCGCCTTGACTACGGGATGCAAGGCGCGCACGTAAAAATCATAGAAAAACACCCAAAAGCACAAAACGGGCAAAAGAAACGCAAAAATCATGGGAAGCATGACCAGCGGCTCGCGAAAGCCGTTGGCAATAAAGCCCGCCAGGCACTTATAAAAATCATACATATAAAAGCAGGAGAACAACAGCAGCACGCACGTAGCGGCACGCACGGTCAGCGATTTTTTATCAATCGTTTTCATAGTTGCTATACCCTCCCGTGTAGTTTTTGAAGTTTGCGCTGACATAGTCCATGCTGACAAACTCGTCAAGCGTGACGTCGCGCAGGGTGACCGTCTTGTAGCCGATCATATCCGTGTCGTGGTAGAGCTGATTGGTGCTCTTGACGCCATAGCAAAAGATGGCGCGATCGGCAACCGCCTGGCTGCTTGCGTTATAAATGAAATCACCGTAGTTGATATGGTCGTGACCACAGAAAAAGGCTGCAATATTGGCGGCTCTGAGCATTTGATACGAGCCGTTGTTTTCATAGCCGTACATCACGTCCTCACGGTACTGCCCTTGCCCGTTTGTCGCGGAATGATCAGATGCAAGGAACTGATCGTATGCGTCCCGATACTCATACAGCGGGATATGGAAGAACGCCATGCCGATATAGTCCTTGTCCGCTGTCGCCTCTTGATAGATGCTTTGCGCATGCGTCAGCTGTTCGTCGTGCATGACGTCGTAGTCATAGTCGGGTCCCATAAAATGATAGGTATTGGAATCGATGACGTGCACGCGATATTTGACGTCAGCAGTATCGCGGCTGCTTGCGCGGTCGGCAACAAGGTCGATATAGAAATTGGTAAAGCCAAACAGGTTGTCGTCTTCATAGTCCACAAATGCGGCAAATTTTTGGTCTTGGATTTCATTGCCGTCCGTGGTGACGTAGGATGCGATGACCTCGTTTATGTAATATCTGGGATAGTCGCCTTGGTTGTCGTGATTGCCAAAGGTCAAGGTGAACTTGGTCAGACGACCTTCTCGCTCGGCACTCAAGCGAGCACATTCCTCGTTGAGCGTTGAAACCAGGCTTTTGACCACACCCTTGGAGGCATACATAAAATTATCACCGGTCAAAATGATCAGGTCGGGCTGCTCGCGGCGTATGGTTTCCTTGACAATGCCCAGCTGATAAGCCACATCGGTTTCAATACCAAGATGCAGGTCTGCGATCTGCAAGATTTTGAAATCGTCGTAATATTGCATCGTCGTTCTGTACGCCTCGACGGGATATGCGTTTTTGCCTACGTCATGCGGCAAATCGCTGTAAGCCGAACAGCCTGCAAGGCTGAGCAGCGCACAGAGCAATAAAACGGCAATACGTGGTTTGTTCATGGAAACCTCCAAAATTTACAAAATTGATTGAAAAGTTTGGCGAAGCTTGTCAAGTATCTCTACGTCCGCGGGGCAAAAATCATACTCGGGGATCTCGCTCGGTGTAATCCAACGGAGGTCCACGTGCTCAAGCATCTGCGGCACACCTTGGGCAATGGTGGCATGAAACAGCGTCAAATGCACGCACAGATCGGGATAGGAATGCGTGACGTCCATGAATACCTCTCCCACGTCAAGCGTGACCGCGAGCTCCTCTTGGCACTCACGCACCAATGCTTGCTCCATGGTTTCTCCCTCTTCGACCTTACCGCCCACGAACTCCCAAAGCAATCCTCTTGCCTTGTGTGCGGGGCGTTGGCAGATCATAAATTTTTCACCCTGCCATATCAGGGCGGCAACCACCTCGGTGATCTTCATGCGCATTCTCCTTTACGTACACTTTCGTTTATTATAGCAATTTGACGCAGTTTTGTCAATGACTTTCGGCATAATTGCATGCGCTGCGGTATATACTTAAAAAAAACGCAAAAGGATGATTGGCATGAAAAAAACGGTGGGACTTTGGCAGCTGTGCGGCTTTGCCGTCACCTCGCTCGGCGGCACGCTGCTGCATTTTTTATACGAATGGCTGGGGCAAGCTTTATGGATTGCACCCATTTCGGGAGTCAACGAATCCACGTGGGAGCACATGAAGCTGCTGTTCTTTCCCGCATTGGTTTTTGCGCTTGTGCAAAGCCTGTTCTTTCGTGATTACAATGATTTTTGGTACGTCAAGCTGCGCGGTATAACGTTCGGTCTTGCATGGATACCCATCATTTTTTATACTTACAACGGCGTGATCGGTCACTCGCCCGATTGGATCAACGTGGCAATCTTTTTCGTCAGCGCGGCAGCTATGTATTTATACGAGATACGGTTGTTTGGACAAAACAAGGGTGAGAGCGCAGACAGTCGGGGACGCCTACGGTTGGCTTGTTTGGCGGCGCTTTGTGTCATCGGGGTGCTGTTCATCGTCTTTACCTTCAAAACGCCTGAAATTGGGATTTTCAAGGATCCGCTGACGGGCTCTTACGGAATATAACGCATGCCGATGAGGTTTTTTCCCCATCGGCATGATCTTTTGTCTAAATGTGTTGAATTATTTTTCCAAATGTGCTATAATGTCTGCAACGTTGAATGCATCGGGAGTGCGATATGGAAAACCGATTCACCTTACATTTCAAAAATTTGCTGTTCCCCTGCCTTGGATTTGGCGCAGCAACGGGATTCATCTCTGCAATACTTGTCACAGCGTTTAAGCTGGCAGCGGAATGGGTCGTGCACCGCTCTGCAGACGTTTATGCAGCGGTGCGCAGCCGTCCTGCTTTTTTGCCCCTTTTAGTGATTGGCACTGCAGGACTCGGTCTGATATCCAGCTTGATCTTATCCGCTTCGCGCAGCTGCAGGGGCGGCGGCATTCCCACCTCAGTGGCGGCAATTCGCGGCTTGGTTGGCTTTAAGTGGCTTGCAAGCATATTCGTCCTGCCCTTTTCCGCCCTGCTTACTTATTTTGGCGGCGTACCGTTGGGCACGGAAGGTCCTTGCGTGCAAATGGGCACGGCAATCGGCGAGGGCGTTGTGCGATGTCTGGGGGGAATAAAGCACAGGGCTTGGCGTCGCTACGCCATGACGGGCGGCGCGTCCGCAGGCTTTTCAATTGCTACGGGCTCCCCCATAACTGCCATTATTTTCTCAATGGAGGAGCTGCATAAGCACTTTTCTCCCATGCTGCTCACCTTTGCCTCCGTTTCCGTGCTGACCGCGCAAATCACGGTACAGCTGCTTGCACACGTTGGCATCGGTTCGGTCTCGCTGTTCCATCTGCAAGCAATCCCCGCCCTGAGCCCCAAGCTGCTGTATGCCCCCTTGATCGTTGGACTTTTGTGCGGTGGTTATTCGATTCTGTTTACGCATTTTTATCACGTCATAGACAAAGCCATGCGTAAGCTTCTTTGCAAGATTTCCATCAAGATCGCATTTCCCATTCTGTTTGTGCTCGTTGCAATCGTTGGTTTTTTCCTTGCAGAGGGGCTGGGCAGCGGACACTCACTTGTGGATTCCCTGCTCTCTTATAAAAATACGTGGTACATGCTCATTCTGATTTTTTTGGTTCGCATGATCTTTATGATGATCGCCAATACCTCGGGTGTGACGGGCGGTGTCTTTCTTCACACGCTTGCATTCGGTGCAATCCTCGGCTCTCTTGCTTTCCGCGCAATGGAGGCTATGGGCATGATTGGCGAGGAGCATTACGTTTTGATGGTTTTACTGGGCATTACCGCGTTTCTCAGTGCAACCTCGCGTATTCCCATCACGGCTTGCGTATTTGCTATTGAGGCTTTGGGAGGCATACACAACGTGCTGCCTTTGATCATTGCCACCACGGCAGCGATTCTGGTCGTAGAGGCTTCGGGTGTTGAGGACTTTACAGATACGGTCATTGAATCCAAAATTCACCAGATCACCGAGGGCAAAAAGCCCGCAACCGTACAAGTACCTCTCACGGTCAAGCGCAAAAGCTTTGCCGCAGGTAAGGAACTGCACGATATTCTGTTTCCCAACTCCTGCGCAGTAGTCAGCCTTGAACGCGCACACAAGAACAAGCGCAAGAGCTATATTGATTCGGGTGACGTAATTACCGTCAGATATCAGACGTACGATCCCGCCCTCACCGCCGCAGAGCTTGAGGAGCTTGTGGGCACACAGTCCGAAAAGGTCCGAAACACCATGATCAGCGGTAAAAAGCACGCGGAAATTCAAGAGATCATACAGGCATGAATAAAGCCGATACGGATTTGGCGTGATACTCTTAACGGAGTATCACGCCAGTTCTATTCGCCTCCCGGCGAGTGATATTGCTGACGCAGTTATATTCGGCATATGCCGAGTGGTATTCGCTTCGCGAGTTTTAGGGCGAATAGAATATCACTGAAGCCGTAAGGCTTCAATATAACTATCGCGCTTAGCGATAATATCACTCCGACGAAGTCGGAATATCAC
>JAFNZX010000075.1 GCA_017382615.1 Clostridia bacterium
AGAAATTTGCCTTGGGGCAAATTTCAATTTGATTGAATTTTTCGTTATTTCGAGGTATTACCATGCTTCTCTATCCCCATTTTGATATCAACGATCAAGGACACCTGACCGTGGGCGGTCTTGACACCGTGGCACTTGCAAAAGAGTACGGCACGCCCGTCAATCTGCTGGACGAAAACGTCGTGCGCGCGCAGATGCGTCTGTATTTGCGCTGTGCAAAGCAATACTTTGGCGAGAGTGCGCTGCCGCTGTTTGCATCCAAGGCACTTTGCTGTGCGGAAATCTACCGCATTGCAGCCGAGGAGGGCATGGGCATTGACTGCGTTTCCCCCGGTGAGCTTTACATTGCGAGCCGCGTGGGCTTCCCCGCCTCCCGCATTTATTTCCACGGCAACAACAAGACCGATGCGGATCTGGCGCAGGCTCTTGATATGGGCGTGGGCACTTTCGTGGTGGACAACGCAGAGGAGCTGGACGCATTGAACGAGCAATCTCTTGCGCGCGGCATGCGTGCGCGCATCCTTTTGCGCATCACGCCCGGTATCGATCCCCACACGCACAAGGCGATCTCCACGGGCGGTGTGGATTCCAAGTTTGGCTCTCCCATTATGACCGGACAAGCCGAGGCAATCGTGCTGCGTGCACTTGCCTGCGAGGGCATTGACCTGCAGGGCTTTCATTGCCACATCGGCTCGCAGATCTTTGACGCAGAGCCCTTTATCGAGGCGGCGCAGATTATGGTCGCTTTCATGGCGGACATGACGCACAAGCACGGCGTGCGCCTGCACGAGCTCAATCTCGGCGGCGGACTTGGCGTGCGCTATACCGAAAAGCAGCCCACGCTTGACGTGGAGGGCACGATCAGAACCATTGCAGAGAAGGTCAAGGCGCTGTGCGCGCAAAACGGCATTGCAATGCCCCGCGTGATCCTTGAACCCGGCAGAAGCATCGTGGCTGCCGCAGGTGCTACGCTGTATACCGTGGGATCGGTCAAAAAGATCCCCGGCTTCAAAAACTACGTATCGGTGGACGGCGGTATGCCCGACAACCCCAGATACGCGCTGTACGGGTCCCCCTACACCGCGCTGATCGCCAACAAGGCAGACAGATGCGCAGACCTTTGCGCCACCGTCGCCGGCAGATGCTGCGAATCGGGCGATCTGCTTGGCGAAAATATGATGCTGCAGACCCCTGCGCGCGGTGATATCCTCGCCATGCTGGTCACGGGTGCATATCAGCACTCCATGGCATCCAACTACAACAAGATCCCCCGTCCCCCTCTGGTCATGATCAGGGACGGTGTCTCGCGCGTGGTCGTGCGCCGCGAAAGTTATGAGGATCTGCTTGCTTACGACGTGACTGATCCTGTTTATTCGAGGTGATATTATGCTTCTCAATTTATTACAATCGGGACTGAGTGCAGGCTTTGACAGCATGGATTTCAAGCTGTCACTGGTCTATATTCTGCTTTCTTTACCCATTATCATGTTCGCACTGTCCGCACATGAGACGGCACACGGTCTTGTAGCAAATTGGATGGGTGACCCCACTGCCAAAAATCTTGGCAGATTGACGCTCAACCCCTTCAAGCACTTAAATCCCATCGGCTTTCTTTCTATGCTGATCGTGGGCTTTGGTTGGGCAAATCCCGTGCCGATCAATACGCGCAACTTCAAAAATCCTCGCGTTGGTATGGCGATCTCGGGTATTGCGGGTCCTATCTCCAATTTTCTGATCGCATTCGTCAGCCTGTTTCTCAGCATGCTTTTGCAGTTTATCCTGATTTTATCGGGCGTGGAGCAGCCGCACATTCTCATCGAGGTACTGGATATGTTCTTATTCATGAGCACCTACCTCAATCTTGCGCTGGCTGTGTTCAACCTCATCCCCGTCCCTCCCTTTGACGGCTCGCGCTTTGCCTACGTGTTCCTGCCGACAAAGTGGTACTTCAAGGTCATGGAATACGAAAGAATCACGGGCATCGTGCTCATCGTCATTCTCATACTGCTCTCCCGCATCGGTATCTCTCCCGTCAGCATCGTCGTCGAATTCCTGATGAATCTGATGGGAACACTCTTCGCGCTCCCCTTGAATCTCATTTTAAACGCGATTATGTAACGGCGGTACTTATATGGCTGAATTAAAGTATAAAATTGAATCCTTCGACTTTGACGGTCCTTTGGATCTCTTGCTGACCCTGATTCAAAAAAACAAGGTCAGCATCGAGGATATTCCCATCTCGCTGATCTGCGACCAGTATCTTGCCTACATTGCAAAGGCGCAAACGTTGGATTTGGAGGTCGCTGCAGAGTTTTTGGTCATGGCAAGCGAGCTGATCCTGATCAAGACCAAGATGCTGCTGCCGCGCGACGAAAAGGCAGAGGAAAAGGACCCCCGTGCCGAGCTGGCTGACGCGCTGCTCAAATATCAGCAAGCCAAGGAGGGCGCGGCAAAGCTCAAGGTGAGATATGAAAAATACGTGGGGCGTATGGTCAAGGACACCGACGAAATCTCTGTGGATAAGACCTTCGTGGACGACCAGCAGGTCACCTCTCTTTGCGCTGCGGTGCGCCGCATCATTGCCTACAACGAGGCAAATGAGGGCAAGGAAAAGGTGGTCTTCTCCCCTATGATCTCCAAGCCCATCGTGCCCGTCGAGGCAAAGATCGTGGGCATTTTGCACCGCATGAAGAAAAAGGAATGGACGCACATAGAGGAGCTGCTCTCCGACTCGGTGTCGCACGCCGACATGATCGCCATTTTCTTAGGCGTATTGGAGCTTTTAAAGGTTGGAGACATCCTGCTTGACGACGAGGATGCAAACGAGCACTCGCTCTATACCTCGGGCGCAAGGCTGCGCATCAATCCCATCCCCGCAGAGCAAAGACACCCCCAAAAACAAGACAGTGAGGTAGCACAAGTATGACAGAACAGCAAACTCCCACCATTTCCGATATCGGCGAAGCCATCGAGGCGATTCTTTTTGCCGCAGGCTATCCCGTCAAATACGATAAGCTTGCAGAGGTGCTGGGTCTTTCCGCCAAGGATATTCGTCTGCTTTGCGAGCACATGGCAGAGGAATACCAAAAAGCCGGCAGAGGCATTCTGATGCTTTGCCTGCCCGAGACCTGCCAGCTGACCACCAAGGAGCAATATATGCCCTATATTCGTGAGGCACTTGGCATCAAGAGAGGCGGCAACCTCTCGGCATCCTCCATGGAGGTGCTTGCCATCGTGGCTTACAACCAGCCCGTCACGCGCGCTTACGTGGATGCGGTGCGCGGCGTGGACTCCTCTTATGCCGTCGGTTCTCTGCTTGACAAGAATCTGATTGAGGCTTGCGGCAGAATGGACGCCCCCGGTCGCCCCATGTTGTACGTGACTACCGATAAATTTTTGCGCGTGTTCGGCTTGAACTCGCTTTCCGAGCTGCCCGAAACCGAAGCACTCAGCATTGCCGCCGCGCAAGCCGAGCAGGTGGAAATGGAGATCGATTCCCCTGCCGAGGAAGCAGCACCCGAGGGGGAATACACCGAGGTTGCAGAGGACGACAGCCGCGCCTGAGCAACGCCGTCAAAGAACGTTTGACGGCGTTGCAGTGAAATATTTTGCCCCGGGCAAAATGTGAAATTTTTGCTCTGCAAAAATGAAATTCGCGCTGTGCGCGAGTGAAATATTCCGCAAATGCGGAATGTTGAGGTAGAAATTTGCCGGATGGCAAATTTCCGAATTTTCACGGAAAGGAGGCTGCCATGCCACTCGCACTCAAAATCGTGCTGATTTTGGCAGCGGCAATCGCCGCGCTGATCGTCGCGCTTGTGACCGCGTTGCTTGCCTTGCGCGTCAAGCTCAAGATCGAATACCGTGACAGACTGTGCTTTAAGCTCTACGTGGGCGGCATTCGGGTAGTCACCGTTCCCAAGCCCCCTAAAAAGCTGCGAAGACTGCGCACTTATACCAAAGAAAAGGCAATGCGCGCTGCAGAAAAGCACGCAAGGCACGCCGAGGATTATCTTGAGATGGTGCGTCAGCATGCGCTGTACCGCGCACTGATGCAAAAATACGCGCAAAGCCAAGCGCAAAAGAAAAAGCCCGCACCCACGGGCAACGCAAAGCCGGGGCAAAAGAAGCCCGAAAGTAAATTGGACGTGGAGGTGCTTTTGTGCATGATCCGCGAGCTGATTGAGGCATTCTTCAATGGCACGCGCAAGGGACTGCACGTGCACGTGTGCCGATTGCACGTAGACGTCGTCGGCAAGGACGCTGCCGGGACCGCGCTGCTGTGCGGCTCACTTTGGGCAGCCGTGACCGAGCTGCTTGCCGTCATTGACGCGCATACCGTACTGCGCGTGCGCAAGACGGACGTTGTGATTACCCCCGATTACACGGGCGACAAAACCCGCACCGATTTTTCTTTAGTCGTATCCTTTGGCGTCTTTGGCACGCTGAGAACGCTGCTGCCGCTTATCCCCATCGTCCTTGCACATAAGGACACCCTGATGACCGCGGCACAGCCCACATCCGCAAAACAATGATATTTCATATATGAAAGGAATCTTCCAACATGGCTGAGAACAACAAGATCCAAGAGATCATCAAGGAATCTCTTGAAAACATCCGCACCATTATTGACGCAAATACCGTCATCGGCACACCCATGGAGACCTCCAACGGCGTGACCATCATTCCCGTATCCAAAATCAGCATGGGCTTTGCCTCCGGCGGCTTGGATTTTGACGGCAAAAAGGAATCCTCTGCCAAGAACTTCGGCGGTGGCGGCGGCACGGGACTTTCCGTTCAGCCCGTAGGCTTTTTGGTCATTTCCCACGAGGGTCGCGTTGAGATGATCAACGTAGGACAGAGCGCCCCCAAGGATACCGTTGAGCAGATCGCAGATCTTTTGGAGCGCACGCCCGATATCGTCTACCGCCTCAAGATGATCTTTGATAAGTTCGCCGAGATGAAGCAGGACGGCGAGGCGCAGCCCGCACTGCAGACCGAAACCAAGAGCGAATAAGACATACTTTTTCCCCCATTCTCGTATATTGTAGCATTACGAAGCTTTCTGTGGGGGGACTATGCACAATAATCGGATCAAGAGTGGGCTCTGCATACTGTTATGCACCGTTTTATGCGTACTTGGATGTACAGCAGCAGGAGCTGCACCAAACGGCAAAATGACCGTTCCCACTTCCGTGGGCGCAGGTGCGGCAATACTGATGGAAGCCGAGAGCGGACGCGTGCTGTATGAGCAGCACGCGCATACCCGTATGCCTATGGCGTCCACGACCAAGATCATGACCGCACTTGTGGTGCTGGAGCATTGTGAGCTGACCGAGACCGTGTGCGTGGATGCGCGTGCTACGTGCGTGGAGGGCTCGTCGGTATATCTGTACGAGGGCGAGAAATTGACCGTGGAGCAGCTGCTCTACGCACTTATGCTGTCCTCCGCCAACGACGCGGCAGCCGCGCTTGCCTATCATACCGCAGGCAGCATCGAGGGCTTTGCCGCGCTGATGAATCAAAAGGCACAAAAGCTGGGGCTTGCCAACACGCAGTTTGCCAATCCCCACGGGCTTGATGCCAAGGGGCACTACACCTCTGCGTACGATCTTGCCCGCATAACGGCTCATGCACTTGAAAACGAGGATTTTTTGCGCATCGTATCCACCGAAAAAAAGGTCATTCCCCTGCGCGAGCAAGAGGGAGCGCGCGTGCTGCGCAATCACAATAAGCTGCTTACCTCCCTGCAGGGCTGCATCGGCGTCAAGACCGGATTTACCAAAAAAAGCGGCAGATGCCTTGTCAGTGCTGCAGAGCGAGAGGGCGTTCGCCTTGTGTGCGTGACGCTAGACTGCCCCGACGACTGGAGGACACACACCGCCCTGCACGAGAGCGGCTTTGCGGCATACGAGCGCGTCACGCTGTCTGATGCCAACTGCTTTGCCGCAGTACTTCCCGTAGTGGGCGGCACACAGCGCGAGATCTATTTGCAGACGCACCAACAGGTTGCGCTGACCTTGCCCGTAGAGCGAGGGGATATTCTATGCACCGTGCAAGCCCCGCAATTTGCCTACGCCCCCATCACGGCAGGTGAGCAGATGGGCGAGGCGATATGGACGCTTGATGGGGAGATCATTGCCCGTGCACCGCTGTACGCCATGCACGACGTACCCCCAACCCCCAAGCAGCGCACGCCCTTCTCTTGGCTGCGCGCAATATTTGAATTATTTAAAGGACTATTATGGAAGAACAAATAAGACTTGCAAAATACTTTACCGATTGCGGCGTGCTTTCTCGTCGTGCGGCAGAGGAAGAAATTAAAAAAGGACGCATCAAGGTCAACGGCTCTGTAGCGGAGCTGGGACAGAAGATTACTCCCGGCAAGGACGTGGTGGAATATGCGGGAAAGCGCATCACGCCCCCTAAGCAGGCAGGCAAGGTTTATCTGATGCTCAACAAGCCACGCGGCTTTGTCACCACCATGTCGGATGAAAAGGGTCGTCCGACGGTTGCCGAACTGACGCGCAGCGTAGGCACGCGCGTTTACCCCGTGGGCAGACTGGACATGGATTCCTCGGGGCTTTTGCTCATGACCAACGACGGAGAGCTTGCCAATCGCCTGACGCATCCGCGCCACGATATTCCCAAAATCTATCACGTGCTGGTTGCCGGGCATCCCACCACCGCGCAAATGACGGGTCTGGGCGCACCTACCGAGCTGGACGGATACCTTACCCAGCCCATTCGCGTGCGCAAGCTTGCCGAGGGCGAGCACGAAACGCTCTTGGAAATGACACTTTACGAGGGGCGCAACCGTCAGATCCGCCGCATTTGCGAGCTGCAGTCCTTGCGCGTCAAGCAGCTTGTGCGCGTTGCCATCGGTGAGCTGGAGCTGGGAGAGGTGCCCGAGGGAAAATACGTACGTCTGAGCGCAGCTCAGGTTGCCTATCTGAAAGGAGAGAGAGATCATGTTTGAGGTCAAGCCCATCCAGGACAAGCCCACGCAAGAGAAAATTTGCCTGCTTTGCGGAGTGGAATTTTTGCCCGAGGATTTTTGCTACAGCGTTTGGGACGAGGAAAAATTTTCAGGCGTCTGCCAATTTAACATCTATGCCGACCATGGGGAGATACACTCGTTGATCTCGCTGCCCGATGCAGATGCGTACCAGGCAATGTTCACAGCCGGTCGTGCCGCGCTCAATTTCATTGACCTTTGCGACGTGCATCTTGCCTTCTTTACGGGAGACGTGCAGGACGAGGGCTTGATCCGCGCGATCGGCTTTCACAAAAACGCAGAGGGCGCATGGGAAATGGATCTGACCGGATTTTTCACCAAGCCCTGCTCCTGCAAGTCAAAATGAGTTCTTTTCAAAAAACTGTTGACAAAATGCAACTTTCCATGTAGAATATAATCACATACTATATTACTTTCAAGGAGAAAAGTTATGAAAAAAGTATTATCCCTGTTACTTTGCGCGCTGATGCTGGCTTCCTGCCTTGCTCTTGGCGCATATGCAAATGAAGAAACCACTGCAGCAGGTGAAGAAACCAC
>JAFNZX010000076.1 GCA_017382615.1 Clostridia bacterium
CAAAGGTAACGGGCGCAAAAGCGTTGACGTCCACGCCCGCGTTGAGTGCATTGAACTGCAAAAACAGTTGTCTGTATTCTTCCGCCACGCGATTATGGATGTGCCCGTGAATCAGATATCCCAGCCTGTGCCCCTCTTCCCGTCTGCCGGCATTCCATTCCAGCAAAGGGTAATGGCACATGGTAACGGGATGCCCGTTGACATGCAGCTCCAGATACGGCATGACCGCCTCAAAATACTTTTGGCATTCTTCCCTTTTGACCCAAGCTGCATCGTGATTGCCGGTGATCAATACCTTTTTGCCCTGCAGCTGCTCCATATAAAAGCCTACCTTTTTCTTGTCCCAGACAACGTCACCGACCAGATACACCACGTCTTTTTTTCCCACCTTACGATTCCAGTTTGTAATCAGCGAGGCGTCCATCTCTTCAATGTCCGAAAACGGACGGTTACACAGCGCAAGAATATTCGCATGTCCCAAATGCAGGTCCGACGTAAAAAAAGTCATATCGGTCTCCTTTCAGTTTCATTGATTGAATGATTGAAAAACGGATGCATAAAGCTCAGTCTTCTATGACGACGCAGTTGATCACGCCGCTTGCCGCCACTGAACCGTCGATTGCCAGGATTCCTTCAGCGCAAAACGGTGAAAAATCCGAATCCTTATACCAGATCCCCCTGCCATCCTTTTCAATGGCACTATGC
Organism: Clostridia bacterium; assembly: GCA_017382615.1. Classification (GTDB taxonomy): domain Bacteria; phylum Bacillota; class Clostridia; order Oscillospirales; family CAG-272; genus SVQP01. The sequence continues at coordinate 706 of JAFNZX010000076.1, forward strand.
CCGTACGACGCAGTATAGTGCCCGCAGACCACCGTTTTGCAAGGCTCAACGATGCCGTGCACGCAGGCAAGCTCCATGCCGTTGCACCATCTTGCCCTGCGCCAGGCGTTCTCGTTTGCATTTCTCCAGTCGGGATCGTATTCGTATCTCTTGTTGGGCGCAACACCGATTTCGCAGCACGGGATCCATCCGTGTGTAAAGATATAGTGCGGTGTCTCGTAATAATTTTCACAAAGGGGTAATAGCTCGCGGTAGTAGCGCGACCCTCTGACTCTGCGGATCATTTCATTAGGGCAGCTGCACACCTCCTCATCGCTCATGCCACTGAGCTGCAGCAGCGTATTCCACGTGCCGTTTCTGTAATGCACCGATGCACCCGATGCAATCTCAAACGCGCCGCCGTGCAGAATCTCGTACAAACAGCGCGTCAGCAGCTCCTCGTGATTTCCCAACAAATAGATCAGCCTTCCCTCGTTTTTTTGGCGGAGCATAAAATCAACGACCTCGTTTGCCTGTGCGCCTCTGTCCAGAAGATCTCCGCATACGATGAGTCTGCATGGCTGCGTTTCTTCAAAATAGCCTGCATCGGTCAAAGCGCGCATCAGCTGCGTATGATATCCGTGCACGTCCGACACCACGTAATATTTCATGACAAATTACCTCTCTTTCATAACGTAAGCCCCCACAGCACCTTAGCGATAGGGATACACGAAGCACAAGTAATATTCCTTCATGCGCTTCTCTGCCCATTGGCGGCAGTCTCTTTCCACCTCTTGATCGTAATACCGATCGAAATCGGTTTCTCCATGGCAATACTCTTCAAATTCCGCAGAGTATTCCCGCGCTTGCTTGAATGCAAGCAGATCCCGATATTCCTTTCGGATATGCCCCTGTAATGAAAAATACATATCCACAAGATTACGTTGGTACACGTGTCGCGTTTCGTGAAGAAGCGTTTCAAGCACTTTCTCCACGTCGCCGCTTTGCACGAGCTCACGGTTGAGCAGAATGCGTCTTTGCACATAGTCGTATTCGCCCAGGACATCCTCGTGATGCATGCTCCCGATCTCCAGCACAACCGGCTCGCAGCCCAAAACGAACAGGCATTCGTAATCGCTGACGGCTTGCAGCAGCGTAGCCTTCCGATCAAGATCCAGCGTTTGCCACGACTGATATTCAAACTCCCCAAACAGATCGATTGTATGATGCTGCGCCTGCTTTGGGGTCATATCCGACAAGGTGCTCGTATACGTTTTATGGGGGTATCCGCAAAATGCAAAATAGTTTGATACGCACAAAAGCGCAATGCCGCAGACGATCAGTGCGCTTCTGACATAGGCGGAGGCACTGCTTTCATCATCCGTAAAGCACGCATTCCAAATCACGCCGATCAGCATTGCGACAATAACAGATGCGGGCATTACCAGCCACATCCACCAATACTGATTGAACAGTCCTGCAGCAATCAGGACGCAAAACGGTATAACGGTGTTACAAAGCATACCGATCACGCTCCTGCATTTTGGGAACAGCAAAAACAGCAACACGCTGCCCGCATATTCCACGGCCACAAAGCAGCGAAGCAGATCTGTACGTGCCGTATCGGGATACAGCACCTTGAGCCACTCGACCGTTTGCACTCTGCATATAAGCACCGTCAAGCTGACAAGCAGCATGGCAACAAGAAATTGCAAGCCAATTGACAGCAACATACCGCACGTGGTGTGGCGTGCAGAGCGAATCCTACGCACGCCCGTGCGCATCCTGCCGTTCTCTGTGCGCTCGCAAATCTCATACCACTCACCCTGCATGGGAAAACGGCTGCCGTTTTGCTCGTGCAAGTCCAACAGCTTACCCACCTGCTCGTATACGTTATCTTGCACGGTCTGCCCCGTCTGCACAAAGCCGTGGTAGGCAGACGAGCGGATGCTGAGTATGGTGTCTTCGTCCGTCGATTTACGATATATCAGATAAAGTCTATCCTGATACAGAAGCACGCATCTGATATTCTTTCTGCGCACTCTGCGGACAGGATGATCAAGTTGGACAAACATCGATATACGGTTCTCCTTTCTCTTGCAGCTGCAGCGTTGCCGCAAGTCCTGATCGGCTTGATCAATGCTGCGTTTTCTATATTATAGCACACCTGCCCACCAAACCGCAACAATATTTTGGATGATAATCGCCGCGCTCTTGCAATTTGGATCAAATTATGATACACTGTTGTCATCACACAATTGAAAGGAGACTGATATGTTCCCCGCAGATCTTTTCCCCTTGGCACTGGGTACTGCACCGTTTGGCACGGCGATCGGACGCGATACTGCCTTTGCCATACTCGACGCTTTCCTTGCGCTGGGCGGCAACCTCATTGATACCGCCGCAGTTTACGGTATGGGCGCATCCGAGCAAACGATAGGCGATTGGCTCAAGGATCGTCGGGCACGCGACAAGATCACTGTTGCGACCAAGGGCTGTCATCCCTCTATCCCCGATTGGCAGCAGCGCTTAACCGAGCAAGACGTCCGTGCCGATCTGGAAGCATCCCTGCGCAATTTGCAAACGGATTATATAGACGTCTATTTTCTGCACCGTGACGACCCAAGCAAGCCCGTAGAAGACATTATGCCCATGCTGCACAAGCTTGTTTGTGAAGGCAAGGTGCAACACCTCGGTGCTTCAAACTGGACGGTGGAACGTATTGAGCAGGCAAACGATTTTGCCAAAAAGAACGGCATGACGGAGTTTTGCGTCAGTCAGATCTTTTGGAACGGTGCACGCATCAACAAGCAAGGGGTATACGATCAGACCCTGGTGGTGATGGATGAGGAGCAGCACGCAGGATATGCCAAAAACAGCATGCCGGTCATGGCATATACCGCGCAGGCACAGGGGCTGTTCTCACAAATTCGCGACAAGGGGTATGAAAGGTTATCGGAGAGCATGGTGCGCACGTATCTCAATGAAACGACAAAGGCGCGCGCCGCACGCATTTTGCAGCTATCCGGTATGACGGGTGTCTCACCCACGGCGCTCTCCTTGGCATACCTGCTTTACGACCGTGATGTAACGGCGTATCCCATTCTGGGGATCTCGCGGCTCGAAAGATTGCAGGAGGCATTGCAGATATTTACGCTTGACCAAAATGATCTTGCACCGCTGTTTGAATAAGTATATCTATAAAAGCCGATAGGACACGTCGTGATGATCCTATCGGCTTTCAATATATTTTCAAATCTCTGCGTGCTTGATTCTCAGCTCTTGGGGAACGGGAACTCGACCTCTGCCTTCGGTCTGCCAAAATCGGGGTCGCCGTCCTCATCAAAAATAACGGGTGCGATCCAGACCGATCTTCCCTGCCAGCCCGTACCGGACACAAGGTTAGCATGATAGATCATCCAAACACTGCCATCGGGGGCGGTACAGAAGGAGTTATGACCGGGCCCGTAGGCAACGTGGGGCGCATAGCGGAATTGCGGCTTGGTTGCCTTTTCCCAACAAGCAGCATCCATGGGATCATCGCCCGTCAGCGTGAGCATGCCAAGGCAATAGTAGTCCGTCCAGCTGCCCGACGCGGAATACACAAGGAAGGTTCTTCCTTCATGCTGCAGCACGGCAGGACCTTCATTGACGTAGGGCTGACCGTGCATCTCCCAGTTATACTCGGGCACGGACAAAAGCACTCTCTCGGAATCAATGGTGCAAGGGTCGCTCATGTGGGCAATGTAGAGGTTTTGCGCTACGTTGACATCGCCATCCCAGCCCGACCAGATAAAGTAAAGCTCACCGTCAAGCTGCAGCACCGTACCGTCAATCGCCCACTTATTGGTGGGATCGGTGATCTGACCGACCATTTCAAAGGGCTGTGTGGGGTCTTGCGACGTGCCCTTGAGCACGTACATGCGGTGATTGTAGTTGTTTCCGTCATCGGCTGCCACGTAAATATACCACTCACCGTTGATATAGTGCAGCTCGGGTGCCCAATATTCCGCGGAATACATTGTGCCCTGGGGTGCAACGTACACGCGCTTGCCGTTGGGCTTGAGCTCGGTGATCGAATTATACTTCCCTACGCATACACCGTTGCCTGCGGAAAAGCAATAATAGTATGCGCCTTCGTGATGCACGACCCAAGGGTCTCCGCCGCCGTTATGGATGGGATTTTGCACGGTCTTGTAAACGTATTCCACGATTGTTTCCTCCTCTGTAGGTGCTTCTGTAGGTGCTTCAGTGGGTGCTTCCGTTGTGACTTTCTCGGTTGTGGGTGCTTCGGTGGTGTCAGCCTCTGCAGGCGTTTGGGGTGTGCATGCTGCAAGCATC
>JAFNZX010000077.1 GCA_017382615.1 Clostridia bacterium
GAGGGGCACATGATTCGCCCGTAGATCCCGCATCGCCACGACACGGGGGACAGTCCCGCAGTAACGTGTCCTGCGGACACATCACAGGGGACAGTCCCCGGTATCATGGCTCGCGCCCTCCTTTGGTCGGGTTCGACTTCGTCATTTCGCAACTCGTTGCGAAATTCCTTCGCATCAGGATGACACGGGCGAGTGTTCGCATCACAAAAAGCTGAAAGCAGAAGCCTTGATGACTTCTGCTTTCGTTTTTCTTATGATTCCGCTAATTCCGCACACCCATGAGGCCTTTTTTGCTACTTTATTTTACAATCCAACTGTTTTTTGAGCTTTTCGATCATGAGCGCGCGAAAGGCTTCGGGCTCGGTGACCTCGATCATAGGGCCGAACGAGAGCATGCGGATAACCATTTCGGGCTGATCGTTCAAGGGATATCTGATCCTTACCTGATAGTGCTTTTTGTCAAGCTTTTCGGTTTGCTTTTCAAAGTGCGCAAAGTTAAGCAAAAATCGCTCAAGGGCGTTGCGCTCGTTGCATACCTTGACCGTCACGGTATCGTACAGCTCCTCGCGCTCTCTGCCCTTTACTTTTTGCGTGCCCTGATAATGTGCACAGTTGTGTATTTTTGCAAGATTGACGGTGGAAACCGCACGCCAGCCTGCCGTGATCAGGCGGAATTTGTCGTCCTTTTCGGAGTATTCCAAGCGCACGGGGCGGCATCTGACGTACATGGTGTTGCCCTTGCGGTTGACCATGTTGAATTTGATCTGCGTGCCATTTTGGATCGCGCTCAGAATGACGCGGAATTGGCGAACGTACTCGGGATCGGTGTAAGGGTCACCATCGCTGTATTGATCGTATACGTGATAATCCGCGGGGGTGAAAAGCGGCTCTGTGTTCCCAAGATCGGGAAATTCCACGCCGAACAGCTGTACGCGAGGATCAAGAGAAATTGCCTTGAGCCACTGCTTTTGCAGTGTGGTCAGGGGAAGGGTGGGCTTGTGCGCAAGCGGTGTGGTCATATCGGCGTGCACAAGCTGCCATTTTCCTGTTTTGAGCGCGGGCAGGATGGTCAGCACGCTCTCACCGAACGCGTGCCCCACGATGATGTCCTGCAGTGCCTTTTCGTTTTTCTCACCGTCCAAGATCGCCGACAGTATGGCGGCAACCGTGCGGTAATAGGCAGAATAAAGCTCGGAAAAGATCATTCGTCTGCCTCCTTTTTGATGCCGTAGAGCAGGTACATCTCCTCCAGATCCCGTTTGAATCTGTTTTCAACGGTGCGGTTGGAGAAATTCATTTGCGTAATGCGGCAGATAAAGGTTCTGATCCATGGGCACAGCTCGCCCGAATCGTATACGTCGGCAGAAAAGCGGTAGGTGTTCTCGTCGATCTGCTCAACCCTGCCAACGCGTTTTTCTCTCTCCAAGCGTCTTACGATATGCTGCTCGTCCTTACCGATTTTCACGGTGAACTCCACGTGCTCCAGCTGCTCCTTGCCCCATTTGTTGCGGCTTGTGCTCACGCCCCACATCTTTGTTTGCATGCGGTCAAGCTCGGCACGCAGCTCGTCAAAGCGGGGCGTGGGATCTTCAAGCTTGACACCGGACAGATAATCGATGCGGTAGGAGTGAAAAATATTATAGGCAGGGAGATACGCAAGCAGGTGCTGCCTGCCGCTTTGCACACTGATAAAAATGCGCAGGGGGACGACGCGAAGGCGGCGCGGCATATCGGCATTTCTTCGCAGGTTGGAGAGCGTGACGGCACGCTTTTCGCGCATGGCGGTAAAGAGTGCGGCAAGCACGCCGCTATCGATGGCGCTTGTGATATAGTGATGCTTGAAGGCAAAGACTTTCGTATCTGATTCTTGTCCGTCAAGAATAAACGAGCCGATCACGCCGCAGGGTGCAGCCTCCGAAAAGTAATGCAGAACGTCAGTAAGATCGGAAACGTCGGTGCTTTCGGCTCTGTGATAATAAACCTTGCGCCCCTCTTTTTTGTTTCGATGATGCCTGCCTCGCAGTATTCCTTGAGCTTTTTGCGCAGTGTGGACTCGTCGAACATCATGGGGCTTTCAAAGCCCGAAAGATACGTTTGGTCGATCTCACCAAGTATTTCGGCAACGGTTTTCTTGACAGACGGCTCGTGCAGAATGTCAAAAATGATGAAATGCAACGTAATATCGCCATCGGTAAAGCTCTTTGCTTTCCATGCGTTGTACAGGGGATTGTGGCTGATGGTGCGGCTGTCGATAGAGATGAATACGTTTTTGCCCTCGGGCGTGCGCACAAAGCTCATGTGATCGCCCAGCCAGCTTTCCATGCGTCGGCGCTCGTCGTCATAGGAGCGCGCACTCTTGGATTGATAATCGTCGCGGCGTTTGAAGCCGTATACGTAAAAATCGCGCATGTAGGCGCGGATCTTTTCAAAATTCTTGATCAACTCGCTGTACGAGGACATGGGCACACTCCTTTCTTTTTGTGGTGGTGTGGGGGGATCGATCTCCGCTTGGGGCATGACGCCGGTTTCTACGGATTATGACTTTTGTGCGGATATTTTCGCGCCATGAAACGGGAGACAGCTCCGATATCATGTTTGCACGTCCGATTTCGCGGGGCATCGAGGACGCGACATAAGCCGTCCCCTCGGGGGAAGGTGGGGACCCCGGAGCGTATGCGACCGGGGAGGAAGGGGCTGTCCGATGGCTTTGGAAAAGCGATCATTTATAAAGATTCAGAAATCTCCGATAAAAGCGCAAAGACGGATTATGATGCCTATTTCTTAAGTCCACCCCTTCCTCCCCGTTACGCTTCGCTACGGGGGCCCCTTCCTTCCCCCGGGGGGACGGCTTTTTTGGGGGCAGACCGATTGCTGCTCGCGGTATGACGCCTGTCCCTACGGTAAGATGGTTTACGCAACCGACGGCAATGCAGCGTGCCCTTACGGGCGTTTGGTTTTGGGCTTTTGCTTGGTTGCGTCATAGCTGACGCTTGTCAAAAACTGTGTCAGCTCCGTCTGTGCATCGGGCAGCAGCACCGAGATCCAGTGCATTTTGTTCATGTGATATGCGGGATAGACGCCGTCTGCGGCACCAAAAGAGCCGTACATGTCTAAGGGCAGCTTAAGGTTGACCACGTCCACAGCTTCATCGCTGTCAAATCCGAATTTGCGGCGCGGGACCTTCATGACGATACCATACCATTTGCGCGTGTCGGCATGGCGCAGCACCGCGGTTTCAAAATCCTCCTCAAACGGATAGTCAGGCACCGTGCCGTATATATCGGCACAGTGTGCAAAATATTCCTGCTTTGTCATGGGAGCGTTCATCCTTTCGTGATCGTTGTCTATGCTATCATCATACCATATTTTTGCAAAAAAGTCCATATATATGGAAAAAATATCGTAAGCGGTTCTTTTCGACGAAATTCTTTACTTTTTGGGGAAAATATGCTATACTGGAGGCAAGGAATCCGCGGTGACACCTGCATTTGCAGGTGTTGTGAAATTGAGGAGGCTTTTGTTATGAAGAAATATTGTTTGATGTTGGCAGCGGCTTTGCTTTTATCCGTTTTTGTGGGATGCATGGAAGACGGAGCAGCCGGAGCTGATGGCAAAGACGGCGTGGACGGTAATACCCCTTACGTGCAGGATGGGTACTGGTATCTCGATGGTGTCAATCTCGGCATCAAAGCCGAGGGCGTAGACGGCAAGGACGGTGTTGACGGCAAGGACGGTGTTGACGGCAAGGATGGCGTAGACGGCAAGGATGGCGTAGACGGCAAGGATGGCGTAGACGGCAAGGATGGCGTAGACGGCAAGGATGGTGTTGACGGTAAGGATGGTGTTGACGGTAAGGATGGTGTCGACGGCAAGGATGGCAACACGCCATATATCCAAGACGGATATTGGTATATAGACGGTACAAACACCGGCATCAAAGCCGAGGGCGTTGATGGCAAGGACGGTGCTGACGGTAAGAACGGTGTCGACGGTAAGGACGGCATCGATGGAAAAGATGGTGTCGACGGCAACACCCCATACATTCAGGACGGATATTGGTATATTGGTGATACCAATACCGGTATTAAAGCTGAGGGTATTGACGGTGTTGACGGTAAGGACGGTGTAGACGGCAAGGACGGTGTTGACGGTAAGGATGGTGCTGACGGTAAGGATGGTGCGGACGGCGTCGACGGCGTAGACGGCA
>JAFNZX010000078.1 GCA_017382615.1 Clostridia bacterium
ATACTCCTACCTCCTGTATTTTCGAATTTACACCAAGATTATACCAAAAAAATTGTAAATTATCAACCCCCTTTCTTGCAATTTACGAAAATTTGTGGTATGATATAGGGTAACAAACTATAAGCACCCAAACTTTGGAGGTTTTTCTCATGATCAAAGTAGCATTACTCGGTTTTGGCGTGGTCGGCAGCGGCTGTGCCGAGGTTCTGACACAAAACAAGGATCTGATCAAGGTCAAGGTTGGTGACGACCTTGAGATCAAGTATATTCTGGATCTGCGCGATTTCCCGGGCAGCCCGTTTGAAGAGCGTATCGTACACGATTTCAACGTCATTGCAAACGATCCCGAGATTGCCATCGTTGCCGAAATGATGGGGGGCTCGCATCCCGCATATGAATTTACCAAGGCATGCTTACAGGCAGGCAAGAGCGTGGTGACCTCCAACAAGGAGGTGGTTGCCAACTTTGGCACCGAGCTTTTGGCACTTGCCAAGGAAAACGGCGTGTCGTACCTGTTTGAGGCAAGCGTGGGCGGCGGTATTCCCGTGCTGCGCTCAATCTACGTAGATCTTGCCTCCAACCGTATAAGCGAGGTCAACGGTATCCTCAACGGCACCACCAACTATATTCTGACAAGCATGAAGCAGCAGGGGGCAAGCTTTGGCGACGCGCTGGGCAAAGCGCAGGAGCTGGGCTATGCCGAGGCAAATCCCGCTGCTGACGTGGAGGGCTTGGATGCCGCACGCAAGACCGCCATTTTGTGCGGACTTTGCTTTGGCAAGCTGGTCTCCCCTGCCGACATTCACACTGAGGGCATTACCGCCATTACGGGCGAGGACGTTGCCGCTGCTGCCGAGCTGGGCTATGCCATCAAGCTCATCGGGCACGCGGACGAAAAGGACGGCAAGATCCAGGCACTCGTCAGCCCCAGATTGGTCCCCCTTTGCAATCCCCTTTCCGGCATTTGGGACGTATATAACGGCATTCTGCTCAAGGGCGACATGGTGGGCGAGGTCATGTTCTACGGCCCCGGTGCAGGCAAGCTTCCTACGGCAAGTGCCGTTGTGGGCGATATCATTGACGTAGCGCACGGTGCGCTCGGCGGCAGCATCAAGCGTCCGTATTTTGAAAATGCAACCACCGAGGACGTAGCCGACTTTGGTGACTACACCTGCGCGCGCTATTTCAGATTTGCCAATACCCCCGACGAGGTCACCGAGGCACTGGGTGAGCACGTACAGCAGCTGCTCGCCAAGGACGGATACGTAGCCGTGATCACCAAACCCATGAGTGAAAGACGCGCCGTTGCAGCCGTTGCGGACAAGCTGTGCGTCTGCTCGTCCATGCGCGTATTATGATAAGGAAAAACAAAACCGCCAAGGGCGGCGGGATCGGGTATATCATCGTGGGCTCGCTTGCAATCATGGCGGTGCTGTTCTGCATTATGGTGATCACGGGCAGCATTGCCCCCCTCGTGCTGAAGGTGCATGCAGGGGACGCACCTGCTATGATGACCATGCCCATTTTCGTCTATTGCCTGCTGGCGGATTTTATTTTGCTGGAAGCTGTTTTCCTTTGCTTTATGCCGGGCATCCGCAAGCATATCGACGGGGAGCAGCAGGCTGCCCCGGGCAAGAAAAAGCTGCCTTTGAGCGTCATCGTGACCATTGTGTGCTGCGCATTGCTGCTTTGCAGCATCATCCTTGCCCCCAACGTTTGTAACGTCATGACAGAGCAGGGTTTGGATACCTACGTGTTCTTCAAAACCGGCTCTTACGCATGGGAGGATATTCCTTTATACGAGCTGACCTTTTCGCAGCAAAACGGACTTGAGCTGTCATTATATCTTACCAAGGACAAGCACGTCCCCATGTTCGGAGCGGTCAATTCCATCAATAACGCATTCACCGAAAAATACGGCAGCGTTTACGGATTTGCCTGCTACCTCAAGCAAATGGCAATAGAGAACGATTTGAATTTCAGAGTGGAAAACCGCGAGAGCATTGCGCATTATTTCAAGGATTCCGTATATTGGGAGCATATTGAAAAGCTGATTCAGTAAGGAGGCATCTATGCAGCATCTTCCTCTTGTCAATACAAAAATGGGAACGGCATCCCACCCGCGCCGCTCGTACGGCAATACCCTGCCGCTTACGCAGCTGCCGTTCGGTATGGCGTCGTTTTGCCCACAAACAGAGGTCACGCGCGCATGGTTTTACCACCCTGAGCACGAGTTTGCCGAGGGTGTACGCCTGACGCACCAATTCAGCCCCTGGATCGGGGACTTCGGTGCATTTTTGCTCACACCGCAAAACGATTGCGTGGCAAATACGGGAGCGGGTGCGTGGTCGGGCGTGCGCACGCAGGACTCCGTCCTTGCACCGCACTATCTGCGCATGCACTTCATGCGCCCCAATTGCACTCTTGAGCTGACACCCACCGAGCGTTGTGCCGCGCTGCGCTTGCACTTCGGAGATAACAGAGCATCCTTTTTATCCCTTTTGCCCGTCAGCGGCAATTACTGCTATCACTACGACGTGGAAAAAGCAACGCTGTACGGCAGCACCGACGGCATCAGCCAAGGCGACGCCAAGCATTTTAAGGCATACGTTGCCGTGCGCTTTTTGGGCGATTGCGTGGATGCGACACGCACCTATGCGCAAGGCGAGGGCGGATCTGCCTCTATACACGTAGCACTTTCGGGCGGCACTTGCGAGGCGCGCATCGGCATTTCCTACGTCAGCGAGC
>JAFNZX010000079.1 GCA_017382615.1 Clostridia bacterium
GCAACCGATGTGTTTGGGTATCCTGCGCAAATCTGCATATCGCGTCGCTCTGCGCCGCTTATGCTGGGGTTCTTCGTCATGAGAGTCAAAGCAAAAAAGGACAGGGAGGCACGATGTGCCTCCCTGTCCTTTTTTGGTGGGCTATCAGGGATTCGAACCCCGGACCAACCGGTTATGAGCCGGTAGCTCTGACCAACTGAGCTAATAGCCCGTCAAACGACCTATATATTATACTGTGCTTTTTTCAAAATGTCAAGTCTTTTTTGAAAAAAGTTCTCCCGCCCGGAAATTGAGCGGGAGAACTGACGCAATATTAAGGAACTCTCTTAAACTCCGCGCCGTTGCTGGAGTAAACGATGGTACCCTCAAGGTCGGTGCGGTGCACGGTCATGCCGCGCTCCTCGTATCTGTCAAGCACGGGCTGGTTGGGGTGACCGTACTTATTCCCCGTACCGCAGGAAATGATGGCAATCTCTGCATCGATCGCATCCAAAAACTCGTTGCAGGACGAGGAGGACGAGCCGTGATGTCCCGATTTGAGAATGTCGCAATCCAGCGCGCTGCTTGCATACTTGGCAACGATCTCCTTTTCCGAGATGCTCTCGGCATCACCCGTCAGGATCATGGAGGTCGAACCGTAGGTCACCTTGGTCACAAGACTCCAGTCGTTGAGATCGTTATAATCGGTCGAATTGGGGGCTAAAAATTCAAAATACAGATCCCCAAAGCTGAACGTATTGCCGCCCTTGACGTAGGTCGTCTGCGTGCCCTGCTCTGCGGCGCCCTCTATCATGCGCGTGTAGTCGCCCGTGGCACTGAAGGTATCGGTATCCACCTCAGCGTTGGGCATGAACAGATTGTTGACCGTAAATTCATCAAAGATCATATCCATGCTGCCGATATGGTCCTCGTGCGGGTGCGTTGCAATCACAACGTTGAGTGTAGTTACGCCCAAATCGTCCAGATATCCCTTGAGCGCATCCTCACAATCATTATCGCCCGCGTCGATGAGCACGTTGCCCTGGGGTGCCATGATCAGAATACTGTCACTCTGTCCGACGTCAAAGAAATACACCATGATCTCTCCATCCAGCGCGACCCGCTCCGGCTTTGGCAAAAGATCCATGATCCAATCCACAAAATCCCCATATTTATCTACGAAAACCTCGTCTACAAGCTTATTGGGAAATATCTTATCCAGTGCCTTTTCCACGCCCGTGCCGATAAATCCGTCCAAAAAGTCCTCAACCGTATTGGCAGGAATCACGCCCGTCATGGCAAGCACGACGGCAACCGCCATCAATACCGCAAGAATTGCCAGCATGATCAAGCAGACGCGCAACGCCTTTGGCATCTTCTTATTCTTCTTTTTCTTCTTTTGTGCCATAAAGTCCTCCATCATCATTTTTATATGCATATTATAGCATATTCCCATGATTTTGGCAACAGATTTGTGATTTTTTGTAAAAAATATTATCCGTAAAGGTATTGACAAATACAACCATTTGTAGTATAATATATCCTCGATGCGGACTGCAATGCAGTTCGTCTCTCTACCGCGCATAAAAAAATCGAAGAGGTGCGCGGTCTATTTTAAAGTCCATAGGGAGGTAAAAACACATGGAAAAGGTACTCAATTCTTATGAAAGTCTGTTCATCGTTGACGTAACCAACGGTGAGGAAGCAACCAATGCTACCGTGAACAAGTTCACTTCTTTGATTGCTGAGAACGGCACTATCATTGAGGTTGCACAGTGGGGCAAGCGCCGCCTGGCATATCCTATCAATGACATGCCCGAAGGCTACTACGTAGTCGTAACCTTCAAGGCTGCAGGCGATTTCCTGGCTGAGCTCGACCGTCTGTTCCAGATCGACGAGAACGTTATGCGTTCTTTGACCATTAAGCTGGACTTCGAGCCCGTAGCAAAGGCTGCTGCAGTTGTTGAAGAAGTTGCTGCTGTTGAAGAAGTTGCCGAAGTGGCAGCTGACGCTGAGTAATCGGCACACAAAGAGGTCATAAAGCATGGCAAATTTTAATCTGAACAAGGTCATCCTCGGTGGTAGACTTACCGCTGATCCTGAACTGAAGCAGACACAGAGCGGCATCGCAGTCGTAACGTTCCGTATGGCTGTCAATCGCAGATTCGCTTCCCGTGACAATGCGTCCGGTCAGCAGCCTGAGGTCGACTTCTTTACCGTTACCGCTTGGCGTTCTACTGCTGAGTTTGTCAATCGTTTCTTTAAGAAGGGCTCTTCTATCTGCGTAATCGGTTCTATCCAGAACAGATCCTGGACCGACCAGCAGGGTCAGAAGCGCTACATGACCGACATTGTCGCTGAGGAGGTTCAGTTCGTGGACAGCCGCAGCGAAAGCTCGAATGCACAGGCAGGCGGTTATGCACCCGATGCTTACGGTGCTCCCGCGTACTCCTCTCCCATGGGTTCCGCACCCAAGTTTGAGGAGATCAAAACAGACGACGATCTGCCCTTCTAAGGCGATCGTTTCCAAAATCAAATAGGAGGATTCATAAGATGACTGAAAACGTTTCTCGTCCTGCGCGCCCCGTTGTTCGCAGAAGAAAGAAGGTTTGCATTTTCTGCGCCGATAAGGTTGCTTATATCGATTACAAGGATTCCGCTAAGCTCCGCAAGTTCATCAGCGAGCGCGGCAAGATCCTGCCCAGAAGAATGTCCGGCACTTGCGCTGTTCACCAGCGTGAGCTCAACACTGCTATCAAGCGTGCTCGTCAGGTTGCTCTTCTGCCCTACGTTTGCGACTAATTGCAGAATATACGAAAACGAGGATATCCGAAAGGATGTCCTCGTTTTCATTTCCCACTTTTCACTCTTCACTCAAAAAGGGGCTGCCGCGGCAGCCCCTTGCTTTTTGTTACGATTAGTTCTTTTCGTACTTTTTATCGTCGATCAAAATGAAACCGTCACCCTTATCGAATGCGTAGGTCTCCTTGGAAACGGAGGACTGACCGTCACCGGTCTGAACGTCCTTATCCCAAGTGAAAACGATCTTGCCGTCATCGGTCAACTCGTAAACACCGGTCTGCGTCTTGGTCTCGGTCTTGCTGCCAATGGTAGCGTCGGTAATTTTGGTTACCTTCTTGCCGCTGAACTCATAGGTGGTCGTGTAAGTGCCTGCGCCCCAACCGAAGAGACCGTTGTCCTCATAAGTACGGGAATAAGAGCCGCTGATCGTGTTGCCGCAGGATGCGAGCACCATGCACATCATAACAGCTACAAGTGCAACTGCTACTACTCTTGTCATAGTTTTCATAGTCATATTCTCCTTTTGAATGTTAATTTGGGATTTCGCCCAACAGTCACATTATAGCAAAACATTGCCAGTTTGTCAACAGTTTTTTCGGCTTTTTTGCACAGAAAAACATTAAGAATTATTAAGATTGCGCTCTTTTTCGCAGGATTTTTTGCGGTTTTTGATGGCGTGTGCAATCTGTGCAATGATCAATACAATCTGTGCACCGATGCTGATCCAGACAATCAAATAGCCCACTTGCGTATAAAGCGTTTGCACGTCACGGGCATGCACCTCGGATATGACCAATCCCGTTTGCAGCGCACCCAGCTCGTCAAGCACCTCACCGGTGGGGGTGAAGATGGACGAAACGCCGGTGTTAGCCGAGCGAACCAAATATCTGCCGTTTTCAACAGCGCGGAATCTATCGTGATTATTGTGCATATACACCGCTGCAGAATCCGAAAACCACGAGTCGTTTGTGGAGGCGGTAATGATCTGCGCGCCCGCAAGCACCGTTTGTCTGACAGGCTCTTCATATATAGAATCATAGCAAACGATAGGTCCAAGCCCTACGTTCAGGGTTTTGGTTTGAATAGAAACGTCCTTTTCCCCTCTGCCCACGTCGCTGTCCAGGACGTTGATCTCGCCCAGCACGGGAATCGCCTTGGTCAGAAACTCACGCCACGGCACGTACTCACCGAAGGGCACGAGCATACGCTTACAATAGATATTTTCATCATAGGTACGGTCGGGATAGAACGCAATGACCGTATTCATACTGATCGGCTCGGCATTCGGGTCAAAGTACTGTGATTGCACAAAGGTGCATACCAGCACCGTTGCATTGGTCTGTTGCACAAGATCGTGCACGGCATCAAGCGGTGCTTTTTTTGTAGAATTGGGAGAGACGTCAAAGAGATGATAGTTGAGCGCAGTCTCGGGCCACACGATCAGCGTCGCGCCGTCGGCAGCTGCCTGCTTTGTCAGATCAGCGTAGGCATGAAAGGAGCGAAGACCCGAATCCTCTGCCCACTTATCCTTGGAGGACAGGTTGCCCTGCAGGGCTGCGACGCGGATGGGTGCACCCGTATCGGCATAGCCACCCAGCACGGAGGCTGCGGAGGAAAGCACGCAAAGCATAAGGGCTATCCCCAGCAATGACTTCAGCAAGCGCGCATCTGTGCGCAGCTTGCGCCAAAGTCCGTACACGGCTGCAAAAATCACCGACACAAGAGCCGCCGCAAAAAAGCCGATCTGCCACGGCAGCGCATTGCCCTTAACGGCATCCATGGCTGCAAACCCGAACAGCAAATTGCCGCACAGCATACTGCCGCCCAGCAACACGTGAGAAAGACGCTGTTTTTTCTCCAGAATGGCACCGGCAAATGCAAAATTGACCGCCACGATCAAAAACGACACGAATATACTGCCAAGCAGAGATGCGCTTTGTATCATGGGGAGAATCTCTCCCTGCGTCAGATACAAGCGCGCCCACGGCACTCCCGTCCAACCAATGGTTTGCGACCACTCGTTGACCACCCACAGACAAGCCATAAGCAAAGGCTTGAGCAAGGGAAAACGCTGCAGCAGCGCGGTACGGCAGAACCAGCCAAACACCATAATGATCAGTGCACTCAGCGCAGCCTGCAAGGCAGAAATGCCAAGCACCGCCAGCGCGATGACGCCAATTGCCGCCTCGGGCGTCATCCCCGTAAAATCCATAGGATACATGGATATAAACCAATGATAGCTGACCACGTAATACGCATAATAGAATACGAACCCGTACAGATACATGCTACCGCCCTTGGCTTTTCCTCCCAAGCTCAGCAGCACAAGCGCAGCGGGAATCATTGAGATCCACGCAAGCAGCCCAAAGGCGCCCGGATAGACCACACCGATCGCTGTCAAAACACCGCTTAAAATAAGCAACGGGTAGCGCAATTTCTTGATATATTCTTGCATGCCGCCCTCCTTTTATTAATTTTTTGTTTATTTATCAATAATTAATTACGAAAAGTCCTTTAAAAACCAAATCTCACTCTCGGGCAGCTTGAACTCCTTGCCGTCAAGGTACGACAGCACCTCGCCCTGACCACCAAGCTCAAAACGCAGGCGATAGGCGTACAGTGCCTGATACTTATAGCCCTTTCCCCTGTCCTTTTTGTTGATACCGTACTTGCCGTCACCCAAAAGCGGATGCCCGATATGCGCCAGATGCGCGCGGATCTGATGCGTTCTGCCCGTGACGAGATGCACCTCAAGAAGCGAATTTCCGTCCTTTTGTCCGATCACGCGATATTCGGTAATGATCTCCTTCGCCCCCGGAAACGCCTTATCCCGCACCTCCACCATATTATCCGCTGCATTTTTACGCAAGTAACCGCGCAGCGTCTGTTTTTTCTGTGTGGGCACGCCGTGTGCGGCACACAGGTAGTATTTGCCGATGCGGTCCTCTCTGATATGCTCGTTCATCTCACGCAGAGCTGCCGCGTTCTTTGCCGCAATGACAATACCGCCCGTGTTACGGTCAATGCGGTTGCACATCGCTGGCGCAAAGCTTTGCTCGTCCGCGGGATCATATTCTCCCTTTTGTGCCAGATACGCCTGCAGGTGCATGACCAGTGTATTGTCCTTGGCAGCATCATCCTCGTGCACCAGCACACCGGGACGCTTGTTAAGCAGCACGATATTTTCATCCTCGTACACAATGCATAGCTTAGGCACGATGCGGGAAAGTGCCCCCGTATCCTTTTCGGGAGAGTCAAAGAATTCGTCGCGGATAAACAGCTGGATCTCGTCCCCCTCGACGAGCATATAGCTCTGCTCCGTCCTTGCCCTGTTGACCTTAATCTTTTTGGTGCGGATATATTTATACATCAACGACATGGGCAGCCCCTTGACTGCCTTGGACAGAAACTTATCAAGACGTTGTCCCGCGTCGTTTTTTTTGACCGTGATCGTGCGCATCATAACCCCCAATGGAAAACAGGGGGAGAAGGCTCTCCCCCATGATGATCGTAAAAATTATAAAGTACCGAAAATTCTGTCACCTGCGTCGCCAAGACCGGGCACGATGTATGCGTGCTCGTTGAGGTGATCGTCCAGTGCAGCACCGTAGATTTCCACGTCGGGATGCGCCTTGAGCACCTTGGAAACCCCTTCAGGAGCAGCCACCAGGCACATAAAACGAATATTTTTGCAGCCCTTTGCCTTCAAGAGGGTCAGTGCGTCAACGGCAGAGCCACCGGTTGCCAGCATAGGGTCAACCAGAATGACCAGTCTGTCCTGAATATCGGAGGGCAGCTTGCAGTAATACTCCACGGGCTGGTGCGTTTCGGGATCGCGGTAAAGTCCGATATGCCCCACCTTTGCAACGGGAACAAGCGACTGAATGCCGTCCACCATGCCAAGCCCTGCGCGTAAAATGGGCACGATAGCAAGCTTTCTGCCCGAAACCATCTTGGCGTTCATTTTGGTAATGGGTGTCTCAATCGTAACGTCCTGCAGAGGCAGATCGCGGGTCAGCTCGTAGCCCATGAGCATAGAAATCTCGTTGAGCAGCTCACGGAAATCCTTCGAGCCCGTCTTTTTATTGCGCATGATTGTAAGCTTATGAGTGATAAGAGGATGATCGATCAAATGAAACTGGCCCATAATAACCTCCTTGCCGCCTTGGGCGGCTCAAATATTGTTTCTATCATTATACTACTCTTTTTTGACTTTTTCAAGTACCAATCGTAAATTTTGCAATACTTCTTTACAATTTGTCCGACGTGTGGTAGAATATAATATGAGAAATTATGTCCGATAGCAAGGAGTGACGATCTATGACTCATCAGAACAAAACGGTTGGCGTTGCCACGCTTGGCTGCAAGGTCAACCAATACGAATCCCGCGCCATAGAAGAGGCATTGGAAAGCCGCGGATATCAGATCTGCCCGCACGAGGCGGTATGTGACGCGTATGTCGTCAATACCTGCACCGTCACGGCAGAGTCTGACCGAAAGTGCCGTCAGCTTATCCGCCGCCTGATCTCACAAAACCCCGCGGCATTCGTGGTCGTCACGGGCTGCTTTGCGCAAGCTGATCCCGAGGGAGCTGCGCTGGAAGGCGTAGACGCAGTGATCGGCAACGAGCAAAAAATGCGGGTTGCAGAAATTGTGGACGAGCTGCTCAGACAAGGCTGCAAGAATGAAAATGCTCTGATCGAGGTTTCCGAGATCAAAGAAGCCCGTTGCTTTGAGCCCATGCATATTACCTCGTTTGACCGCACCCGTACCTACGTCAAGATTGAGGACGGATGCGACTCACACTGCACCTACTGCGCCATTCGCGGCGCACGCGGTCCCGTACGCTCCAAGCCCTTACCCGAGGTATTAGAGCAGGTACGGGTGCTGATTGACAACGGCTGTGCCGAGATCGTGCTGACGGGCATTGAGACAGCCTCCTGGGGCAAGGATCTGCAAGAGGGCGACTTTGGCGATCTGCTTTGTGCGGTAGACGCGCTTCCCGGTATCGGGCGCGTGCGTCTTGGCTCGCTGGATCCCGCGCAGATCAGACCGAAATTTGTGGAAAAAATTGCTGCGCTTCCCTCGCTTGCCCCCCATTTTCATCTTTCCCTGCAAAGCGGCAGCTCGCGCGTGCTGGCGGCAATGAAGCGCAAGTATAACAGAGAGCAAGCCATGGATGCCCTGTCACTGCTGCGCGAGCATATCCCGGGCGTGCAGTTTACTACCGACGTCATCGTGGGCTTTCCCGGGGAGACCGAGGAGGATTTTGAACAAACGTTGGACTTTATCCGCAAGGCGCGCTTTTTGCAAATCCACGCCTTCCCCTACTCGGGACGCAAGAACACCCCCGCCATCCGTCTGCCGGGTCAAGTCCCCATGCAGGTACGACGCGAGCGACTGCACGTACTGCAAAAGGTACAAAATGAGATCCGTGCGCAGCTGCTGACCGAGATTTTGGAAAGCTCCCCCTGCAAGCAGGTATTGTTTGAAACAGATCATGATGGGTACGCGATCGGACACACGCCTGAATTCATCGAGGTCAAGGTATCCACCGACACCCCGCTTTGCGGTACGACACGCACGGTGCAGCTGACGCAGATAACGCAAACAGGGTGTGAAGGCATCCTGCTGCCCTGAACCGCATACATCAATTTACGGAGGTAACAACATATGGAACAAGACCTCACCGTGATACGGAATTTTCACGCAGCCCCCGAAAAATCCTTAGAGCTTTTGGGAAAAAGATTGGGGCTTCGGTTAAGCCGCGCGGAGCTTGTGTTCTGCGCACGCCATTATAAGGATGAAGAAATCACGACTACGGCACTTCGCCTGATCGACGCACTCGCCTGCCCCGAACGCATCACGCTTGACAAAATCGCCATAGGCGAGCTTTTGACCGATGACGACGATATTGCCGCAACCTACGCTGATGCCGTATCTAAGCTCAATGCACTGGGCAAGCCCCCCGAAAAGCCCTTTACCCTGCAGGATATTGCCGATCTTTCCGTGCGCTATACGGCAGCTGCGTTCAAAAAGGGCGTCAATGATCCTATCGGCTTTGGCAATACCGCAGTGGCATATGCAGCCGATGGTATGGGCGTACGTCTTGCGCTCCAAAGCGACTCGGGACATTTTGACGTGCTTGCGCCGCTTCCCTTCACCCCTGCCCCAAGCGCAGAACAGACAGATGCAATCGTGCTGCTCTGCCCTGCAGCCGATATGACCGCGCAGGACTTTGGCAGGGCGGTGACTACGCTGTTATGCAGTGAGCTCGGAGGCAAGATTCGTTGCTTTAGCGATACCTCACGGGAGAGCCCTGCCCACGCAGTGCTGCGCACAAGCACGGGGGCTGTGTTTAACCTGGCAAGATTGCCCGAGCACCTGCAAGACCCCCTTGCACTTGCAACGTGCCACAACGCTGTACTGCTGATCTTATCTCAGGACACCTTGCCTGCACTGACAACGGCAGCGCAAAAGTTGGGACTTTGTGCATATTATTCGGGTATTGCAGACCAATCAGGACGCCTGGTCATCCAATACAACAAGGACGTTTTGATGAGCCTGGACATAGCATACCTGCGCAGCATTTGCTTTGTCCGCTCCTATTCGCTGCGCGTTGACAAGGAGCAGCCCGCAGCAGCCGTTCCGCTTTTCTTGTGCGGTTTTGAGAGCACTTCCGACCAAAGCAGCACCGCAAAGCGCACGCGCCATGCAGCAAGAACTGCACAGACCGGCTTTGCAAGCACCGCGCTGTGTGCCCTGCAAGCCTACCTTTCCACTGTGGCTGCCGGTGGCAATCCCGAACAAATTGAGCTTAGCGCAAGTATTGTGCAAGCAAAGCACAAGAAGATGCGTGCAAGTGCAGCCATGCTGCTTTCGGGGCTGCTCGGTCTTCACCGTGCCGGCGCGGAGCTGCGTGCTCCCGTACAGATCCACACCGATCTTACAGACCGGGACAACGGCACCACCGTGCTGGCAAGTACGCCCTTGGATGCCACCGTTCCCGCATCGCTGCAGGGCGGCAAGGTATATCTGCTTGCACCGCACACAAGCGAGCACGGCATGCCCGTATGGAGCGAGGTGCGCGCACTGAGCGCATACCTGAGCCGCGCAATCAAGGATGGCAGCGTCAAGAGCGCACGCGTCCTATGCAATACCACACCGCGCATGGCACTGAACGTGCAGGAAAACGGATCAATTGCGTTCAATCCGTACGCAGAGCAGGTGCTGAGCAATAAAATCGTGCTTGGCATCATTGCAGAGAGTGACGGCGAGCTTGCAGGCGAGCTGATTGCCCTCTATACGCCGCCCACACCCACACAAAATGACAATATTTCATAAAAATCCGCACAAGAAACGTCAAGTTTTGGACAATTATACAAGGTTAAAAATTTTTTAGTTTTTTTTCGTAAACCCCTTGCATTTTATTTACTCTTGTGATATAATATCTCGTGCTGTGCTGTATCTTACAGCCAAAAATGTGTATTAAAATTTTTCTTTAATAGATGCACTGCCAAATTGTGCAGAAGGAGGTGTCAAACATGGCAAAATGCAGTATCTGCGGAAAGGGCGTTGTTTACGGTGCTACCGTTTCCCATTCTAACCGCAAGACCAACAGAACCTGGAAGCCCAACATTCGCAAGGTAAAGGCGATCGTAGACGGTACCCCTAAGACCGTTGCCGTATGCTCTCGTTGCCTTCGTTCTCACAAGGTTACCCGCGCTTGATTGTTGATCAATCAGAAATCGAAGGGATGCCCATGCGGCATCCCTTCGATTTTTTCTATGAAAGGTGAAGTTATGTACGTTTTTACCGATTGCCGTATTTCCGCGCAGGCGTTGCAAGCGCTGCGCGCTCACGGTCATTTTCCCATTCCCTGCGCGCCGCATCCTGCGCTTGACCCCGCAATCGCCTCGCATCCCGACATGCTGCTTTTCCCTTGTGAGAACGGCATTTTCGTGCTTGGCGGGCATAAGCTCGATACCGACGATGTACCGCAGCTGCCCATCAAGCAAGCTCCTGCGAGAAAATATCCGCACGACGTACTGCTCAACGCAGCACGCATCGGTCACTACCTTGTCTGTCGTCCGGACAGCACGGCGGCGGAGCTTTTGCAATATGCAAAAGAGGCGGGCTTAACCGTTCTGCCCGTCAGGCAGGGCTATGCAAAGTGCAATCTTTGCGTGGTATCGGATCATGCTGCCATGACCGAGGATGCGTCCATAGCAGCCGCCCTGCGCAGTGCGGGCATGGACGTACTGCAGATCGATGCGGGAGGCGTTGCGCTTCCCGGTTATCCTTACGGATTTATCGGCGGTGCTTCGGGCAGCGACGGCACGCACGTGTTCTTTTACGGCGACCTTGCCCTGCATAGGGATGGCGAGCGCATTGCGACGTTTTGCCAAAAACACGGCAGAATTCCCGTCTCGTTGGCATCTCATCAGCTCACGGACGTTGGCTCGTTGCTTTTTTACGATAAAAAATAACCGATGCGGAAATCCACATCGGTTATTTTTTTCGTGCTGTCGCTCGAATTAAGCCTCGTAAGCGTCAACCAGCTTGTTGCAGTTGTCGCAGATTACGTAGAAGCTGTAAATAGGAACGAATACCAGAATGGTCAGAACGATGGGGCTGGAGGTGGGAGCCAGAGCAACGCCCTTAGCCTCTGCTACAGCAGCCTGCTGCTTCATGAACAGGAAGAACCAAACGATATTGAAAATACCGCAGGTAATCATACCCAGCAGGAATGCAGGAATGAAGCCCATGATCTTCTTTGCGCCAACCTGTTCAGCCATTTCGTTCTGCTGCTTAGCCATCTTGTACCACATGTAGAGGGAATAAATGCTGCAGGTAATGATGTTGAACAGCAACGACTTGATCCAGTTAAACTTCTTCATAAGTAACTCCTTCTGCACGGTAAATATTTTTCCCTTTTCGGGGCACGTGCACCGTACTTCCATTATTGTAGCACTACTTTTACATTCTGTCAAGGGTATATTTCATATGTTTTTCATATTTTTGCACAAATTTTCACATTTTTTGCACAAAATGCACATCGTTTATGCAAAAATCCCACACTTACGGCAAAACCATCGGAAGATTTTGCATTTTCATGCAGGAATCACATTCGTCACACGCATTCCATCTTTTCATTTCGTGCTTCAAATCAACACAGTGCCATTGCAATTTTTTATAGTGTACTACAATGATTTATCGACTACGTACGCGGCGGTAAGGTGGTCAACGATAAGGCAGGACTCAATCTGCACATTGAGAGCGTGGACGAGAGTGTTGTTTCTAACGGAGAGAAAAAACACAAACAAAAATCCCGACAATGGGGCTGCGGAAATAGCGGCAGATTTGAAAGAAGCCACCGGCAACGGTGGCTTTTTTCGTCCTGCTCTTGGCAAAAGAGCGTCCGTATGGGAACCCCCACCACCGCAACCGCGTCGCTTGTTTCCCTCGTGC
>JAFNZX010000080.1 GCA_017382615.1 Clostridia bacterium
AGCCCATTTTTGGAGCAAAGCTCCACGGTGAAGTTTGCAATACTATTTGAGCCGCCAAGGGCGGCAGGGAGAATTATTATGAGCGTCATTATCAATAAAAGAGCCCCCACCGACCTGCGCACCGCAGATTTTTACTACGATCTGCCCGAGCGTCTGATTGCCCAGCACCCCGCAGAGGTGCGCGACGGCTCCAGACTCATGGTGCTGAATCGCGAAAAGGGCACGATTGAGCATAAGCATTTTTACGATATCATCGACTATCTGCGTCCCGAGGACGTGCTGGTTATCAACGATTCCAAGGTCATTCCCGCGCGCCTTTATGGGCACGTGGCAGGTAGGGAAGAGGCGAACATTGAGCTGCTCTTGCTCCGCCAGCGCGAGCTGGATACATGGGAGTGCCTGGTCAAGCCCGGCAAGAGAGCCAAGATGGGCATGGAATTGGTCTTTGGTGAGGGCATGCTGACGGGCAAGGTGGTCGAGATCACCGATGAGGGCAACAGACTCATCGCCTTTGACTTTGACCGCGAAAAGCACGCCAACATTTATGATGTGCTGCACCGGGTGGGTATTCTGCCCCTGCCTCCCTACATTACCGAAAAGCCCAAGGATCAAAGCAGATATCAGACCGTGTATGCACGCGAGGAGGGCTCGGCTGCCGCACCTACCGCAGGCTTGCATTTCACGCCCGAGCTGCTGCAAAAGATCCGTGACAAGGGCGTTGCAATTGCCCCCGTCATGCTGCACGTCGGACTTGGTACGTTCCGCCCCGTCAAGGCGGAAAGACTTGACGAGCACGTCATGCACACCGAGTTTATCTCGGTCAGCCAAGAGAGCGCAGATCTGATCAACGAACGCCGCGCCAAGGGCGGTAGAGTCATCTGCGTGGGCACGACCTCCTGCAGAACCCTGGAGAGCGTGGCACTGGAGGACGGCACCATTCCCGCCATTTCGGGTGATACCGGCATTTTCATCTATCCCGGCTATCAATTCAAGGCAATGGATGCGCTGATCACCAACTTCCACCTGCCCGAAAGCACGCTGATCATGCTGGTCTCGGCGTTCTATAACAAGGATAAGGTCATGGAAGCGTATGAAACCGCCGTCAAGGAAGAGTATCGTTTCTTCTCCTTTGGCGATGCGATGCTGATCGAATAATACCCATTGACAAAATATTCAAAATCTTGTATAATGAAAACAGAGGACTAACAAACGCCTATACGGAGAATAATCAATGAATGAGATCAAAATTAAGTATTCAAAGGACGCGCTGAAATTTTTGACGAAGTTAGATAAAAAATCAGTTAGCAGGATTCGTGAGGCGATCATGGGATTGACGTGTAATCCGCCTCTGGGAGATATCAAGGTAATGCAGGGGTATAGCGATGGTAGAAAGCGGCTCCGCGTAGGCTCTTGGAGAATTATCTATCGCCATCAGAATGAAGAAACTGTAGAAATTATTTTTGTGATCGATATAGGAAACCGTGGAGATATTTATAAGTAAGGAGGAGTCTTTTATGTCGAATATTGCGTTGGAAGCAGCTCGCTTGATGGATGCATTGCCTGAAGCGGACAAGGAATTTGCATATGAATTTATAAAAAAGCTGGTTTTGGCATGGGATCCCGATTTTACCAAGGTAACCGCAGAAGAAGCAAAGAGAATCGAAGATGCGGAAAAAAGTGGGTACGTTGATGCAGATGAGATAGATTGGGACAGCATCGGTGTCGATGAGTGAGCCATTTTTGTAAAAGATCAAGACCGATCGGCAGAGTGCGCCGATCGGTCTTTTTCTGTATGGTTGCCTTTACAGCGAAATTTTGTCCCAATCACAAAATTTTCTTGACAAACCCACCCATCTGTGCTACAATAAAAATGTGAACGGGGACGGCACCCATCAGAAAAAACGGAGTCACAAATACATGCAAAATCAGATACAAAGGGGGCGACACCCATCGAAAAAAACGTGATTGTAGTTGATGAGCAAGGAAATGAATATGAAGCGACCTACCCAAAAAGGGCGAAAGGTCTTGTCAAAAACGGCAGGGCACGCTTCGTAGCAGAAAACAAAATATGCCTTGCGTGTCCGCCGAATGAAAATTTGGAGGATAATAACATGTCAGAAAATAACAAAACTATAGAAAAAGCCGAAGAGATCAAGAATGCCACCGAAATCACGGCAGAGTATGCACTCGCGCAGATCGAAAAGATCCTTGCCGATACGCAACACATTTATGAAGCATTGTATGCGCTCAGGGACGTGCAATCCAAGGGACCCGGCGATATGGGAGCACAAGGGATTGCGCAAGGAATCGCGGACGTTGTCAGATGCCGCGAAACCACCAATCAGCAGTTAATTGCATTTTATCAAAACATGTATGAGGATTTGAAAAAGGAAAAGGCAACTGCTGAGATTGATCCTTCCGTGCGCCAGCAGTTTTTGGATTTCGTTATGGCAACGACCACGACCGCATCGCCTGCAAATGAGTTGCTTGATTTTGCGGAGATCTGGAACACCGTATTTCTTGGCAAATGATCTGACAAAATAAAATCGCACATGATTTTCCCCGAGGGATTTTCCCTCGGGGTTTTTGTAAAACGAAAACCCATAATTGCCTAAATACGATCTTCTGCGGAGTGATTAAAGAATCGACCGCAGCAATATTCACGATTATGTAAATCGTCCATCGGTAGGGGCTGACGTCCTCGACAGCCCGCCTGCATATTCTATTTTTTTGCTATGTGATAAGTTCTTTGCACCTGCCCGGGGCGCCCTTGACGTCGCCCCCTACAAGTTGTGATGTTGCTCTCGGCTATTTGTGCATGATATGCGCATAAGTCATACGATTTGGTGAATTGATGCGCATAAATTGTTGACAAACTGCGCATGATATGCTATACTGTTATTGAAAAGATATACTGATTGAAAGGAGTAACAATATGGCTAAAGTATCTACGAACATCAGCATTGACGCTGAAACCAAGGCGCAGGCGCAGGCTATGTTAGCTGATTTGGGTATGGATTTGTCAACTGCGGTCAATATTTTCTTGAAGCAGATGGTGTATGAGGGCGGAATCCCATTTTCCATTACGCGTCGTACTCCCAATTTGGTCACGCTTGCTGCCATAGAGGCTGCGGAAAAGGGCGAGGGCATTCATGGCTCTTTTGATAGCGTGGATGCAATGATGAATACTTTGAACTAATAAAATAATAGGAGAAAGAACATGAAAAACACAGTACACATGTTAAAATCTATCACCAACATTCAGATGATGAGCTTCGTCATCACCACCGAGGACGACAAGGTTATCGTCATTGACGGCGGCTGGCCGCAGGACATGCCCTACCTTGTGGAATACCTGCAGGGACTGACCGGCTTGGAAAAGCCTTGCGTGCACGCGTGGATATTGACCCACCCGCACAACGACCACATCCGCGGCTTTATCGAGCTGATGGAAGGCAATCCGGACGCGCTGGATGTGGAAAAGATCTACTACAATTTCCCCTCTGCGCAGTTTATCGCGCGCGAGGATCTGGATAACTCCGCTGCCGAGCTGTACCGCATTCTGCCCCTGATCGCACACAAGTGCTGCATCGTTTCGGGCGGTGACGAGATGGACGTGGGCGAAGCGCACTTTGAATTCTACTACTCTCCCGACAGCGAGTTCAACCGTAACGTGTCCAATAACGCGTCCTTGATCTTCCGCGTCACGCTGGGCGGCAAGACGGTATTGTTCACGGGCGACGCAGGCGTCGAGGCGGGCAAAAAGGTGCTGCGCATGTATGGCGGCACGGGCAAGCTCAAATCTGATTACGTGCAGATGGCACACCACGGACAGGCGGGCTGCGACCGCGATTTCTACGAGGAGGTTGCTCCCAAGGGGGCTTTCTGGTGTGCGCCCGATTGGCTGTGGAATAACGACGCGGGCAAGGGCTACAACACCCACGTGTTCAAAACGATTGAGGTGCGCGGCTGGATGGAGGAGATCGGCGTAACGGAAAACTACGTCATCATGAACGGCACGCAGGTCGTAGAGCTGTGAGTAACGTAAAGCATATTCCGCGCGCCATTGCCATTGTCGGCAGTACCGCGAGCGGTAAGAGTGCGCTTGCCATGGAGATTTGCAAGCGGCACGGTGGGGAGCTGGTCAGCATGGACTCCATGCAGATCTATCGCGGCATGGACGTGGGCACGGCAAAGCCGACCGAGATTGAGCGCGCGCAGGTGGTGCACCATATGATCGACGTGGCGGAGCCGACCGAGAACTATTCCTGCGGGGCGTACGCACAGGCTGCGACAAAGGTGCTCCGCGAGATTGAGAGCCGCGGCAAGCTGCCCGTTTTGTGCGGCGGTACGGGGCTGTATTTAGACGGACTTTTGCGCGGCGGATTTGGCGAGAATTATGCCGATCCTGCCTTGCGCGCGCAGCTGGAGGATTTTGCAGACGCACACGGTGCGAATGCGCTGCACGCGCGGCTTGCAGAGCTTGATCCCGAAAGCGCGGCGGCAATCCATCCCAATAACGTCAAGCGCGTGGTGCGTGCCATTGAGATCTGCACGCTCAGCGGCAAGACCAAAACCGAGCTGGATAAGCTTTCAAGAGAGGCTGACCCGCAGGTGGACGCGCTGGTCATCGGCATCCGCTACAACAACCGCGAGGTGCTGTACGACCGCATAGGACGCCGCGTGGACATCATGCTGCAGGAGGGCTTGGTACAGGAAACCGAACGGCTTTGGAAGGCGGGGGTATTCGAGGTCAACGCTACTGCAGCGGGTGCGATTGGCTATAAGGAGATCTTGCCGTACCTGCAGGGGCACATATCTTTGCAGCAGGCAACAGAGGATCTCAAAACCGCCACGCGCCGCTATGCAAAACGGCAGATGACGTGGTTTTACGCCAAGCCTTGGGTGACCTGGATCGATGCGGATACGGGCAGCGGCATGCGCAGTTTTGAAGAGATTGTAAATATTTGCGAAAACACGTGCAAAGACAAGGGTTTTCTGCTATAATAATAAGATAGTATATTGCGGTAAAATCTGCGGGAAGGAGTAGCGTATGGACAGAGCCAAGGCAAGAAGCATTGCGATGCGATGTGCAGTCGTACTGGTTGCGATCGGTATGCTGGTGTACGTCGTGCACTATGCTCTTGGGCAGTTCAGCACCACGCTGACCACGCTTCCCACCCAGGAGATCACCGATTATACTCTGCTGAATGCCGAGGCGTACCTGTTTCGTGACGAGCAGGTCGTTTGGGGTGACGCGACCTCGCCCGTGCTGTATCCTTACCGTGACGGAGAGCGCGTGCCCAAGGATGCTATCTATGCCATCGCCTATCGCAAGCCCGACGCTTCCGCGCAAGAGGCTGCGGCATTGCAGGAGCAGCTGGACGGTATTGCCGCACAGATCGCGCTGCTGGAGGACAGTAAGCGCGCAGGATCGCTGATCACCTCGCTCAAGCAGGGACAGGCGTCCGTGATGCAAAGCTATCATCGCGTGCTACAGGCGCTTGCTACCGGCAGCTACGTGGGCGCGGGAACGGAAAGTCGGACGCTTTTGTCGCATATCAGTGCTTACGGCATGATGATGGGACCCGAAAAGACGGAGGACATGATCTCGTACTTGAAGGGGCAGCAGCAGTCGCTGTTGGATGCCTGGGGTGGTACGCCGGATTCGTTCGTTTGCACGCACAGCACCAATTTTGTGCATGATTGTGACGGATATGAGGGCGTGTTTGCCTATGATCGCGTCATGGATATGACGGCGGCTGAATTTTATGCAATGACCGACACGGCGTCTGCATCGACGGCAGGCGCGGTGGGAAAAATGATCAATAGCCACACCTGGTATGCAGCAATTCCTATGGACGAGGAAAATGCAGCCCGATTTACAGAGGGGCGCGCTTACGTCTTCAGCTTTATTGATAACGATGGTGTCGAGCTCTCTTTGACGCTCGTGCGCAAGATCGCGGGAGAGGGCAAGCAGAACGGTGTTTTGGTCTTTTCTTGTGATCGCACGCCGCAGGGCTTTTCTTTCCTGCGTACGCAGCGCGTGCGCAGCGTTGTGGAAGAGGTCACGGGCTATCGCGTGCCGATAGAGGCGTTACGCGAGCACGAGGGCGAGAAGGGCGTGTATATTTTGGCGGATAGCTCGGTTGAGTTCCGCCGCGTCACCGTCGTGCGAGAGGGCTCGGGATATTATATCGTACAGACCCGTGAGCAGGATGCTGCGGGCGGCTGGGGAAAGGCAAAGTACTTGCAGTACGGTGAGCTGATCATCACGGCAGGCAGAGATCTGTATATCGGCAAAATGTATGGGTAAGGAGCTATGATGGACAAGTTGAAAACAAACGTGGCAGCGGTGCAAAGGGGGATATGCGAGGCGGCGGAAAAAGCCGGACGCGATCCACAAGAGATTACGCTGCTGGCGGCAACCAAATATGCAAGTGCCGAGCAGATCAATGCATTGCCCGCACTTGGCGTCTGTGACGTGGGCGAAAACCGCGTGCAGGCACTCTTGGAAAAGTGGGACGCTTTGGATCACGAGCACCTGCGCGTGCACTTCATTGGCTCGCTGCAAAAAAACAAGGTCAAATACATCGCGGATAAGGTGTGCATGATCCATTCGGTCGATAGCGTGGAGCTTGCCCGTGAAATCGATAAGCAATGCAAAAAGCATGGCAAGGTTATGGACGTGCTGGTCGAGATCAACTGCGCAAGGGAAGAGAACAAGGGGGGCGTTGCGCCCGAGGATGCCGAGGCTTTATGCGAGGCTTTGGCACAGTTTGAGTCGATCAGACTGCGCGGATTTATGACCATGGCACCCAAAAGCCCCGAAAAAGCACAATATTATAAATATTTTAGCGAAACTTTCGCCCTGTGTCTTGACATTTGGACGAAAAAACTTCATAATATAGATATACCTATGATGATGTCTATGGGTATGTCGGACAGCTACGACGTTGGCATTGCCTGCGGTTCTACGTTGGTGCGCGTCGGTAGCAGCTTGTTTGTGGATAAAAATATGTGAATATAAATTTCAGGAGGAAAAACATGAACATTTTTAAGAAGCTTGCGAAGGATCCCGAGCCCGCAGAATTCATCGAAGACGATGGCTACGATAACGGTTACTACGAATTTCCCTCGGATGATCAGCCTGTAGTGGATGACGCCGTGATCGAGGAAGTGACCGAGGCAGAGCAGACCGTGGAGGCAGAGGCTGAAATGCGTGAGCCTGCACCCATGCCCAAAAAGCCCATTGCTCCTGCAAAGCCTGCTGTGAAGTATTACTCCCCCGCAGAGCTGGCAGATAGAGAAAAGGCAGTTGCCAAGCTGGCAGAGGGTTACATAGTCATGCTTTTGGACGTTGATCAGCTGGAAAAGGACGTGTTCCTTCGTTTCTTTGATTACGTGATGGGTGCCGTACAGGCACTGGAGGGTGACGTGCTCAGAATCAACAAGTCCACGCTCGCACTGATTCCTTACGGTGCTGACGTTGACGATATTGACGAGGACGAGATCGCAGATCCCGAAGAACAGGCTGACGAGGACTAATTTGGTTAAACGGAGGCACTTGCGTTGGAGATCTTTTTGTACGTGCTGGTCAGCACAGTCTCACTGCTGATCGACGGAATTACTATACTGATGTTCATACGCGCCATATTTTCTTGGTTTCCCACCGAGAGCCCGGGAAAGCTGCAGCTGGTCATTCATCATATGACCGAGCCCGTCATAGCACCGGTGCGTAAATTCTTGTGGCGTATGGGCTGGTTTCAGGGCTTACCGATCGACATGTCCTTCATGGTCACGTATCTGCTGTTGATGGTCTTGCGGTTTGCCTTGATGTTTACAGGCTTATGAGTATGCAGACGCCGAGCACGCAAAACGAGATCCTGTATGCACAGCTGCGTGATATGATGCTGCGCGCGGAGAGGGGAACGTGGTCCTGCACCCATTTTCTGTCCCCGCGCGAAGCGCGTCTGTCTTACGATTACGTGCGCCGTATGGGCGCGGACGTGTGCTGCTTTACCGAAGGGGGATATCCCGATGCGGAGCGCGTCAAGCTGTTCGTGTTACCCGATTTTATGAGCGATCCTGCATTTTTTGCCCCCTTGGCAGAGCAAGAGCTGTGCCTTTTGCGTATTCGTGGGGGCGGCTTCTGCACGCTTTCGCATAGAGATTACCTGGGCGCGCTGTTAGCCCTGGGGATTGAGCGGCACGTGCTTGGTGACGTGTGCGTGTTGGATGACAGCCACGCCTTGCTGGTATGTGATGCGGATATTGCGCCCTACGTTTGTGCAGAGCTGACAAGAGTTGGCAAGGATGGCGTTAAGCTGGAACAACTGCCGTGGGGCACGGAGATTGTGCTGCCCGAGCGGTATAAAAGCATGAGTGATACCGTGGCGTCCGCTCGCTTTGATTGCGTGGCGGCGGCATTGACGGGGCTTTCGCGTGAAAAGGCACAGATGCTCATCCGTGCCGGAGAATGCACGCTGGACTACGAGCCCTGTGATAAATGCGATAAGATCATCGATCCTCCCTGCGTGATCTCGCTGCGCTCATACGGCAAGTACCGCATAGACGACCTTGGTACGCAGACCAAGAAGGGGAGATTGCGTCTTTTGGCGCGGAAATATATTTGAATTCGAAAATAATTTTTTTACACATAAAGGAGCTATCAAGTTATGGCTAAGGATTACACAAGTACGCTGAATTTGCCCAGCACCTCGTTTGCCATGCGTGCAAATCTGCCGCAGCGCGAGCCTGAGATGCTTAAGTATTGGGAGCAAATGGATCTGTACGCACGTCTGCAGGCGCAGAATGCGGACAAGCCCGCGTTTATTCTGCACGACGGACCTCCCTTCTCCAACGGCAACATTCATATGGGTACTGCACTCAATAAGATGCTCAAGGACTTTATCAACAAGTACAAGACCATGAGCGGCTACCGCGTTCCCATCGTTCCCGGCTGGGATAACCACGGCATGCCCATCGAATCCGCAATTATCAAGAAGAATAAGCTGGACCATAAGAAAATGCGTCCCTCCGAGTTCCGTACCGCTTGCTACAAGTTTGCAGAGAAGTACGTGGACATTCAGCGCGGACAGTTCAAGAGACTCGGCGTGCTGGCTGACTGGGAGCACCCCTATCTGACCATGGACCCCAAGTTTGAAGCCAAGGAGGTTGAGGTCTTTGGCGAGATGTTCAAGAAGGGGTATATTTACAAGGGTCTGAAGCCTGTTTACTGGTGCCCTAAGGACGAAACTGCGCTGGCTGAGGCAGAGATCGAGTACGCAACCGATACCTGTACCTCCATCTTCGTCAAGTTTGCCGTCAAGGATGACGCAGGCAAGCTCGCAGGCATTTGCGACCTTGCAAAGACCTATTTCGTAATCTGGACTACCACCACCTGGACGCTGCCCGGCAACCTTGCTATCGCGCTCAACCCCGTGGAGAGCTACGTGGTCGTCAAGGCAGGCGAGGAGTGCTACATCGTGGCAGAGGCACTTTGCGCAAAGACCATGAAGGCGGGCGGCATTGAGGATTACGAGATCCTTGCTGCATTCCCCGGCAACACCTTTGAATACATGAAGGCGCAGCATCCCTTCCTTGACAGAGAATCCCTGATCGTCAACGCAGATTACGTTACCATGGATTCCGGTACGGGCTGCGTGCATACCGCACCCGGCTTTGGTGCTGACGACTATATCACCTGCAAGAGATATAACATCGATATCATCGTGCCCGTAGACGATCGCGGCTATCAGACTGCAGACGCAGGCAAGTACGCAGGTCTTTACTACGCACAGTCCAACGAGGCAATTCTTGCCGATATGAAGGAGAGCGGCGCACTGTTCGCAAGCGAAGAGATGAGCCACGAATATCCGCACTGCTGGAGATGTAAGTCTCCCATCATCTTCCGTGCAACCCCTCAGTGGTTCTGCTCGGTTGATGCATTCAAGGAAGAGGCTGTTGTGGCTTGCAAGAGCGTGACCTGGCTGCCCGCATGGGGCGGCGAGAGAATGGCACAGATGGTACGTGACCGTGCCGACTGGTGCATCTCCCGTCAGCGTCAGTGGGGTCTGCCCATTCCCGTATTCTACTGCGAGGATTGCGGCGAGGTCATTTGTGACGATGCAACCATTGCAAAGGTTGCCGAGGTGTTCGGTGCACAGGGCTCCAACGCTTGGTGGGATCTGTCCGTAGAAGAGCTGATGCCAAAGGGTTATGCATGCAAGTGCGGCTGCAAGTCCTTCCGCCGCGAGACCAATACCTTGGACGGTTGGTTTGACTCCGGTTCCTCCCACATCGCAGTGCTTGAGCAGAGACCCGAGCTGCATTGGCCCTCCGACGTATATCTGGAGGGTGGCGACCAGTACAGAGGCTGGTTCCAGGCAGCCCTTTTGACCGCTGTAGGCGCAAAGGGACAGGGCGCACCCTATAAGACCGTTCTGACCCACGGTTGGGTTGTGGACGGTGAAGGCAGAGCCATGCACAAGTCGCTTGGCAACGGCGTTGACCCCGATGACGTGGTCAAGAAGTACGGTGGCGACATCGCAAGACTGTGGGCTGCCTCTACCGATTACCATGCAGACGTTCGCTGCTCGGATAACATCTTCCGTCAGCAGTCCGAAACCTACAGAAAGATTCGTAACACCGCAAGAATTCTGCTTGCAAACCTCGGTGATTTCAATCCCGATACCGATATGGTGGCATACGAGAGCCTGCCCGCAATCGATAAGTGGATCCTTGCCCGCTATAACAAGCTGGTAGGGGAGGTACGCGAGGCGTTTGACGGCTACGAGTTCCATATCGCATACCATGCACTCAATAATTTCTGCACGGTTGACCTGTCCAAGCTGTACGTTGACATCACCAAGGACAGAGTGTATACCGAGCGCGCAGACAGTGCAGCACGCAGAAGTGCACAGACCGCAATGTATATCATTATTTCGGGCATGACCCGTCTGATGGCTCCCATCATCAGCTTTACCGCCGAGGAGATCTGGCAGTCCATGCCTCACGGCGCAGCGGATAAGAAGGAAAGCGTATTCCTGAACGATATGCCTGCATACGATGCAGCGCTGGAAAACGACGGCACCAACGCATGGGACGAGCTGTTCGCACTGCGTGATGACGTCATGAAGGCACTGGAGCTGGCAAGAGCAGAAAAGCTGATCGGTAAGTCGCTGGATGCCAAGGTAACCGTTTACACCGAGGATGCTGCCGCTTACGCGCTGCTTTCCTCCTTTGCAAGCGATCTTGCTACCGTCT
Source organism: Clostridia bacterium (assembly GCA_017382615.1). Taxonomy (GTDB): domain Bacteria; phylum Bacillota; class Clostridia; order Oscillospirales; family CAG-272; genus SVQP01. The sequence continues at coordinate 11,269 of JAFNZX010000080.1, forward strand.
ATATCACCTCCGCAGCGGAAGTGGTCAACGGTGCAGCTCCCGAGGGTGCAGTTGCAGGCGAGGATGGCAGAATTTCCGTTGTGGTCGCTCCCGCAGACGGCTGCAAGTGCGACCGCTGCTGGGCGTACTCTACCAAGGGCATCTCCGAGGGTGAAAACTTCCTTTGCGAGCGTTGCCAAAATATTCTCAGTCTTTGACATATGACCAAAGAGGGTCGGCTTCGACCCTCTTTGATTATAGAAAGGATAATGTATGTTATATTTGATCTTATGGGCAGCCATTGCTGCCCTGATCGTGATCGCGGATCAAGTGACCAAGCTGATCGTGGTGCAAAATATTCCCGAGGGTGAGTCCGTCCCGTTTATCGAGGGAGTGCTGCACTGGACGCACATCAAAAACGACGGCGCGATTTTCGGCTGGTTTGACGATTCGCGCTGGATGTTCATGATACTTTCCGCCGTAGGAATCTTGGTCATGATCGGCATGCTTGTGTATTGGGTCAAAAAAGAGCCCAAGGACAAGCTGATGCAAGTGATCCTGACGCTGCTGATCGCGGGCGGCATCGGCAACATGATCGACCGCTGCACGATCGGCGTGGTGACCGACTTTATTGATTTCTGCGCGTTTCCCGAGCTTTGGAAGTGGATTTTCAACGTAGCCGACTGCGCCGTGACCATTGGCGGCGGCATGATGGTGGTGTGGCTGATCTGGTCGGTCGTTGTGGAGATCAAAAATAAAAAGAGTGCCGCGCAAGCGCAGCAGATAACCGAGGAGCAGGACGATGCAAGCACTGACGCTCAGGGTTGACGCTGCCGACGCGGGCGCGAGAATAGACAAATACCTCTCGGAGCGGGCAGATCTGACCCGCTCCGCTGCGGTCAGACTTTTGGAGGAGGGCGATGTGCTGGTTGGCGGTGCGTCGGTCTCCAAAAACTATAAGGTGCGCGTGGGGGATGAGATCACGCTCAATATCCCGGAGCCCGAGCCCGATACCGCGCTGCCGGAGAATATCCCCTTGGACGTGGTGTACGAGGACGATGACATCATCGTGATCAACAAGCCCGTCGGCATGGTGGTGCATCCCGCTGCGGGAAATCCTTCGGGCACGCTGGTCAACGCACTGCTTTATCACTGCAAGGGCAGCCTTTCGGGCATTGGCGGCGTGCTGCGCCCCGGCATCGTGCACCGCATCGATAAGGACACCTCGGGGCTTTTGGTGGTTGCCAAGAATGACCGCGCGCATCTGCACCTTGCCGAGCAGATCAAGGAGCACTCGGCGCACCGCATCTATCGTGCCGTGTGCGTGGGCAACGTCAAGGAGGATGAGGGCACGATCGACCTGCCCATTGGCAGACACCCCACCGACCGCAAGCGCATGGCGGTCATCCGTGACCCCGATCGAGAGGCGCGCGATGCCGTTACGCACTACCGCGTGCTGGCAAGATTTGCGGGCAAAGCCGCGTGGGGCAACGCCTTTACCTATATTGAATGCCGCTTGGAGACGGGACGCACTCACCAGATCCGCGTGCACATGGCAGCAAAGGGACACCCCTTGCTGGGGGACGAGGTGTACGGCGGCGCGAATACGCCCTTTGGCGCAAGGCATAAATCGCTGATCAAGGGGCAGACCCTGCACGCCTGCGAGCTGCACCTGACGCATCCCACCACGGGCGAGCGCATGCATTTTACTGCGCCCCAGCCCCCCGAAATGACCAAATTGTTGGAGATTTTGAGCCAAGATGACTGATTTCAAGACTGATTTTGACTGCATTGCCATTGTGACCGACCTGGACGGCACCTACCTTGCCCCGGGCGGCGTGGCGCATCCCGAAAACGTGCGCGCCATCCGCGCATTTTGCGCGCGCGGCGGCTATTTTACTTACGGCACAGGGCGCATGCATAAGAATATTGTGCGCGTGCTGCCCGAGTCCGCTGCGCTTTGCAACCTGCCCGGCGTGGTGGCAAACGGCTCGTATCTATATGATTTTGCAAAAGAGGCGCGATTGTACCCCACCTCCATGACCACCGCGGACGTGCTGGCGGTGGCGCGCGCGGCAAGGGCGTTTGATCCTGCCGTGGGCGTGCGCGTGGTCACCCCCGACGGCTTTATGACCGACGGCAGGGGAGAGATCATCGCGGGCGAGGTTGCACGCAATCCGCTGGATTTTCCGCACGTGACCGAGATCGACAACTGGACGGCGTGCAACCCCCTGGAGCAATGGTTCAAGCTGGTGTTCCGCGCAGAGAAGGCGCAATTGGACGCGCTGCGCCCCGTGCTGCTGGGGGATTTTGGCGATACGTTTGAGTTTGC
>JAFNZX010000081.1 GCA_017382615.1 Clostridia bacterium
ACGTAGGTACCGAATTCAACTGTGCCTGCGTTGTTGTTGGTGTTGGATTCGTTCACGCTTCTGCCCACGATGATCGCACCGCAAAAGCCGTGCGTGCCTGCGGGATCGGTGTAGCGGTCTGCAATAAAGTCCAAAAATCCTGCCATCAAGGAGGCACTCTTGTCGTCATCCATCCAGATTGCATAGGTGCGTCCCGTTTTGCCGGTCACGCCGTCGGCGTACAGGCAAGAGACCAGTGCGTTTGCTTTTTCGGGAGCGGTGTGCATGCGCAATCTGAAATAGACGGTGCTGCCCTGTGCGGTGGCTTCACTGACCTGCTTATCTAACTGATCCAGCACGCCGCGGTCGAGATAATAGGTCTGACCGTCGTACACGTAAGCGTGTGCGCTGTCGGTATATCCATCCAGTATCAGCACGGAGGGGTCGAGCTCAATGACGGTGTGTGCTACGCCAAGGTAAGCAGCGTCCGAGTAGACCGACGTGTGCAGACCCTTGATGGATGCGGCAACGGGAAACGCATCCTTGTTTTCCGCCAGCTCCGAAACGTTGGAAACGTAAACGGGAGAGGTCAGCAGCACGTAGGAGGAAAGGGTCTTATTATAGACTGCCACGGCAAAGGCGCAGTGCAATCTGGAGTGTGCCTGCAGGTTGCCGTCCGCATACAAATCCACCTTGAATTTCGGGGAGGTGGACATGCTTGCATCGGCAAGCGGCTGCTTACCCGAAACGTCGTTAACGGTATCTCCCGGCTCAAGTGCCATCAGATACAGCTTTTGGGTATAGATGTCCGAGTTTTTAAAGGTTTCCAAGTCTGCCTCGGTCAAGGTCGCCTTGACCGAGATCTCAGTGCCTTTTTTGTTGATCTTTACCTCGGTGACAGTGCTTTCGGACACCTCGCCCTTGTCACCGCAAGCGACCAGTGCGCCAAGGCAGACAAGCAGGGCAAACGTGATACACAAAACGGAAAGTACTTTTTTCATAACATCCTCCAATTTTGAATTCTTTATGCGTTTACTTGGTATTTGAGTCGTGATAAATTCTGGGAACGCGGGCGGTGACTAAGCAGGGGATCTCGTAAGCGATCGATTTTGCGTGCTTTGCCAAGGAGGCAAGGGATTGCACGTCGTTGCCAAACAAGGTTACGGTATCACCGGCGCGGCAGGGGATATTTGTCACGTCCACCATGCAAAGGTCCATGCATATTCTGCCCACCAAGGGGGCGGCAAAGTCGCCTTGCGCTGTATGAACGGTCACGGTGGTGTTAGCGTAAGCGCGCAGCCAGCCGTCTGCGTAGCCTGCTGAGAGCGTGGCAACAATGCGGTCGTGGTCTGCACGGTACAGTGCTCCGTATCCGATCGGCTCGCCTGCCTTGACCGTGTGCGTGTGGATCACGCGGGTCTGCAGGCGCATCACGGGGCGCAATTGCTCGGCAGGAAAAAGATTGCAATCGGGGTTTCTGTCAAGTCCCGACGAAAGGGCGGGAGCAACACCGAATAAAAGCGCACCCACGCGCACGCCGCCAAGATACGTCTCGGGGTATCTCATGCAGCCGGGGCTGTTGCAGGCATGGCAGACGGGCGGGCATTTGCCGCGCGCCTCAAGCCCCTCTTTGATTGCAAGATACCGCTGCCATTGCTCGTAGCAAAAGTTGCCGGAATCTGCGTCGGAAAGGTGAGTGAACAGTCCCTCTATGCAAAATGCGTCGCACGCGTCTTGCATTTTGCAGATGTAGTCAACGGTTGCCCTTGCATCTTCGGGCGTAAAGGCGGGAAAGCCGATGCGGTGCATACCGGTGTCAATTTTGACGTGCACGTTGAGCCTTACGCCCGCTGCCTTGGCAGATGCGTGTAATTCACTTGCATATTCGGGGGAATACAGCGTTTGCGTCATGTCAAATTGATGCAAAAGAGCTACGTGTGCGGGGGAGGTGTAGCCGAGGATGAGAATTTCGGCTCTTTGTTTTGCAAGATCGGCAAGAGAGTAGCGAATGGCAATGCCCTCTTCGGCACAAGCCACCGCAAAATGGCGGCAGCCCGCCGTATAAAGTGCACGAGCGCAGGGACCGATACCGTGTCCGTACGCGTCCGCCTTGATGACGGCAATCACGGGTGTATCGGGGCTTTGATCCTGTATGTATTTTTTGGAAACGAGATAGTTGTGGACAAGTGCATCCAAATCGATGTGCGCCCACACGCGGCGATTTTCGACGGTTGCGGGCAGAATTTCATCTATATGCTTCAAGAGCGTGTGCCTCCCGGATAAGTACTATTTTTAGTATAGCACAACAAGACAAATATTGCAACATGTCCCAGACAAGTTTTTTGGATTTTTTTCATACACGAAGGAGGTCTGAAAAAAATGATATTGACAAGTTTTCCCTCATATGCTATAATGAAGCATCCTATTTGTAAACAAAGGAGACGTGAATTATGTTGGAAGAAAGCGCTATGAGCATTGCGGTATTATTGGTCTATATCGTATTTATGGGAATCGTATGGCTGATCGCCATGATCCCTACTGTGATCCACGGCATCGGTCTTGCGCGCATTTGTAAAAAGATGGGTGCGTTCAAGCCTGTGTGGTGCTGGGTGTGGGCGTTGCTTTGTCCTCCGGTTGCCCTGCTGCGTGCCGGCGATATGGCTGCCGAAAAGGAATGGCCTTTATTTCCCAAAAAGCACCTTGCCAGAGGTGTGGAGCTGTTTATCGTGACGATTGTGCTGGTTTTGATTGGCTCTGCTTTTGGAATTGTAACTGCGTTTATCGCGGATGATCCCAACGTCAGTGCCCTTACCTTCCTGTTTTCAATCTTTTCGCTTATTCTGCTGTTAAGCTCTATGGTAGTCTCTGTCTGGATGAGCGTTTTGCTGTACATTTCCTATTTCCGCATTTTCAAGCTGTACGTGCCCACCTGGGGCGCATGGCTGATGCTGGCAGGTATGATTTTGTTCTCGCAATTTTCCTTCCTGCTTTTGCCCGTGCTCAGCTTCCTGCCCATGAAGGATTAAACGGGGAACGGTGTAAAAAAGCAAACGTTACAGCCTGTTTTTGCGCGCGTACGCATTATATAATAAGAATGAAGAAAAACCCTCGCTGCCGCGAGGGTTTTTCTTGTATCAAATTGTAGGCATATTGCGTCAAAATCGAGTTTACTGACCGTCCTGATCGTCCTGATCCTGATCAAGGGGCTGAGCGTAGGGGAAGGGGTTTTCATTCGCCTTTGCCTCTGCCTCGCGGCGTGCGCGCTCCTGCTCCGCTTTCTCTCTTTGCTCGTTTGCCTCGCGGCTCTTGCGTGCTCTTTCCTCGGCAATTTCAATCAGCTCCTGCTCGGTTGCACCTCTGTCCATCAGCGCAGCAAACTGCTCG
>JAFNZX010000082.1 GCA_017382615.1 Clostridia bacterium
ACGTATTCCACGATTGTTTCCTCCTCTGTAGGTGCTTCTGTAGGTGCTTCAGTGGGTGCTTCCGTTGTGACTTTCTCGGTTGTGGGTGCTTCGGTGGTGTCAGCCTCTGCAGGCGTTTGGGGTGTGCATGCTGCAAGCATCGAGCACATAGCGGCAAGCGTCAGCAGTGAAAGTATTCGTACATAGGTGTTCATAATGTTTTCTCCTTGCAGTCTTGTATCATTTTCTTGATTTATTTTTCATTCATGGCATCCACGATCTCGCAGGGCTTTGCCGTCATTTCCACCCACGCAGGACGAAATCCGCTGCGTATGGCGTTGCGGACGGATTTGATATTGCTCCAAGCGGCACAATAGAACGGTACTTTGCCGCGGTTGAGAATTTCAACGGCAAGGCGGCTTGTGAGTGCCGAGGCAATGCCCTGTCTGCGATACGCGGGCAGCACGTCAATGCCGATCTGCCACATGGTGTCGCAATCGGCACTGCAGCCTGCAAGACCGACCAGCTTGTCGCCGTCATAGGCACCCACGCCCAACACGTCAAGGTGTGCCCTGTCCTTGCACAGCGCGTTCGACCATTCAGGCAGGTATAAATTGGCGAAATCGGACGGGGTCAAAATGCGCATCTCGTAGGGACAGGCGTCCTCGACTGTCCGCGCATAAAGCACATTCAAATCGGGCAAAAAATACTCCGCCATAAAGCAGATCTTCTGCCCTTTTTGCATCAGCGCCTCGCCCAGCACGTGCATGTGCGGCGTTTCAAACAGATGCTCTACGGGATATTTTTTGATGTAATTCTCCGCGATCTCGCAAAATTCGGGCGATACCGACGCCACCACGTTGTTACCGTAAGACACGAGCTGACAGGAAAACGGCAGCTTTAAGTAGCGTCGCGCGTGCTCGTTCTCGCGCGACGTGACGATCACGTTTTCGCCTTTTTCAAAGTCTGACGCATCCGCGCAAAGATCGACGGCAGATTGCGCCATGGCAATCTTCAAAATTTCTTGGTTGGTCATATTTTGTTCTTTTCTACAATTCATAAATTTTAACTTGAGAGCATTCGTACCCCGGATGTTCCTCGCACAATTCACGTACTTGTTTAGGGTAGCAACAATAGGAAGCATACTTTTTACTATTACCTGTTCCAGTGCGAGCTACCATATAACAATATTGGCAATAACAACAACCTTTTTCTCCCCATATGTCTATGCCAAATTCGTTGCTTTTTCTTGGACAAATGTATGATTGTTTAGTTTTTCCTTTTTCGCCTCTATACTTTATGGAAAATTCATGTTTATCTTTTAGCCGTGATACTTCATCCAAGAAAAAATCCTTTTTCGAATAGAAAAAGTGATTCGGATTTATCTTTCCCTTACCGTTCATCACAATAAGATAAGGCATAGTAAAGAATCTTTTCATAGAATAACAACCGTCATCATCTTTTATCGCCCAAATGACTCTTTGTAAAGCTTCTGCTCCGTTTTCTTCGTATTCGCTATCTCCATAATAAGAAAACCACAATGCAAATTTATCATTTGTCTCTCCAAGATAATCCGAATTAGCAAAAATACGCATGGGATGTTTCCAAATCATCATATTCTCTTTTTCATCTGATTCATGAAGATTTTCTTCGGATATTTGACTCAAGTTAAAAACCCATGCTAATCTATATCCTGCACTTTTGAAAAAGGTGTTTCTATCCTCGAATTCCGCTGCGGTAATAGGGCTAAATTGAAACTCGATTACAATATCTCCAATCAAAACATCTGCCCTATGCTTTTTTCCTTGATGACTTACAACTACTTCATGCGCTTCCTTTGCAAAATTATTTTGCATTCTTTTATGCCATGGAGACATGTCATAATTCCATTCATCATCACAAACATTATTTTCATGAGCAAAGTGGGCTGTATTGACTTGACCTCTTTTCAAGGTTACTGGATTATTGCATATCGGACAGAAATATTGTTCATTCTCAATCGCCTCATAAGCATCTATTTTAACCCCGTCTTTATTTAAGGCATAAAACATGATTAATCATCCTCATATGTATTAGTAAATTTTACAGAGTATAATTTCTTATAATCTCCATAACATCCTGCTTGTACACGTTTCCGTCGAGAACGTCGCCGTTCGGTGAAAAAGACAGGCAGCGCACATCGCGCGGGTCTTCCGCGTAAGGGTTTTCGGGAAGAGTGACCGTGAAATACTCTGCAAGATATTTACGCGCGTTGCCCTCGGGAAAAATCACGTTTCCCTTGTTTTCGGGAATCTCCAACTCAGCAAAGGAGGCTAGGATTTCTCTTGTTTTTACGTTGTACGGATTGTCATCCGTCGCACTCACCAGCCACGCAGGCTGCAGGCGGATCAGGATGCCGCACGTCTTTGCTTCTGCGGCAAACTGTTTCACCACATCAAGCGGTATGGTTTCCTGATGGAACGCATCCACCGACAAAAGCAGATCGTTGACACCGCACGCAGCAAGCCCCTTTGCGACCTCGCGAATTTTATCGGCATTCTTAGAAAAATAGCCGTTGGTAATGACTTGGCGTTTGGGAATATTCAGCTCTTTTGCAGCGGTCATGATGGCATAGACCGCGTCCGGGTACAAAAGCGGCTCTCCGCCAAAGGTCATGACCGTTTTGATGTCATACACCGCCGCGACACGACGCACGGCATCTGCCGCGATCTGCGGATCAATGCGCTCGCCGCATGCCGCGTGATCGCCCTCGGAGCAGTGCTTGCACTTCCCCGTGCAGGCGTTTGTCACGACAAATTCGATTTTGTTCAGGTTTTTCAGATATGGGTTTTTCATAAGTTTTCAACGTCTATGTCATACGCGCCGTCAATTTGCACGTAATTTATACCGTATTGCTTTGCAAGGCGCAAAATCTCGGCATTATCCTCAAGCACCGCCTGCAGGGTGCAATCGCTGTCGTCAAGGCGGGTTTCGATAACGCTTGCATAACGCTTAATATCATCAAAGTGGGTGCGGATGTAATGCTCACTCATGATAAGGCAGTAATATTTGATGCAGGAAAGATACTCCGCGCCAAAATCAGATTGCCAATCAAACGGGATATAGCATCCCTCCACGATCAGATTTTGGTCGTTTTCAATAGCGGTTTTGATCATTTCCCGCACGATGGGCCAGAGATATGCGGTCAGCTCACGCTCGTCGCTCATAGGTGTCAGGGACGTATTGCCGCTACGGATCAGTCCCATTTTGAGGTGATCAATAGAAAGATAGGGGTAGCCGTATTTTTCCAGCAATCTTTGCGCCAGCGCGGTCTTGCCCACATGTGATGCACCTGTAATCAAGATGATTTTGGACTTGCTCATATCATTCTCTCAAAATTTTCTCCATAGGCTTGCCCTTGGCAAGCTCGTCCACCAGCTTATCAAGATAGCGCATCTCGCGCATCAAGGGTTCTTCGACCAGCTCTACGCGCACGCCGCATACCGTGCCTGTGATCAAGGTGCGACTTGGGTTGAGCGCGGGGGCTTGGCGAAAAAAGTCGCCGTAGGTAAGATCGGTTGCAAGCGCGGCTTGAATCTGCTCCGGGGTGTACCCCGTCAGCCACGCGGTCACTTCCAGCACCTCGGTGCGCGCTCTTCCCTTTTTCTCCGCTTTGGCGATCAGTAAGGGATAGACCTTGGCAAACGCCATGTTATATACCTTTTCGTTACTCATTTCATACCCTTTCGCTGCGCTTTGCGGCAAGTAAAATCATGCGGATCGCGGCAATGTGCGTGCCCAGTGCCATGATGCCGAGAATAATGCCCGGCTCGATGGGCAAGGACGCCAAAAATGCAATCAGGAATAAGGGCTTGCCGAGGTGTACAATAAAATCGGGACAGGTCAGCTCCAAAAGCAAAAACAGCAAGCCGAACACGATATTTAAGCCGATCCAAGCACCCAGAAAAGTCAGCTTGGTACTTTTTTGCCGTGCGGCTTTTTCGGGCTTGAGCGCAAGCATGACAAGGTTTGCCATGGGAACGAGCATGACCCAAATCAGTAAAAATACGTAGCGGAAATCGTAAAGCGCATTTTCCCACGCGGTAAAGGTAGCGCAGATGGCAGCTCCCGTGAAGATAAAGACCATAATTGCAAGCACGCACAGCGCAAGGTATTCAATCACGCGGATTTTGAACGTACCGCGCTGCTTGATTCCCTCCAAAAACGCGCCCGCACGAGTTTCCTTTCGGTTTCCTGCGACGAGATTGAAAATCTGCAACAGCGCAAGCGCTGCGAGCACGATGATCATATCGTAAGGAAAATGCAGCACAATGCCGGGCAGCGCGTCGTATACGCCAAGGGCGTTGTTGCTTGCGTAAAGGTCGATGTTACCAAAAATCAGCACGAGATCGGTCATGGCGCAGAGCGCGACCAGCACGGAGTAGATCGCCTTGACTACGGGATGCAAGGCGCGCACGTAAAAATCATAGAAAAATACCCAAAAGCACAAAACGGGCAAAAGAAACGCAAGGATCATGGGAAGCATGACCAGCGGCTCGCGAAAGCCGTTTGCAATAAAGCCCGCCAGGCACTTATAAAAATCATACATATAAAAGCAGGAGAACAACAGCAGCACGCACGTAGCGGCACGCACGGTCAGCGATTTTTTATCAATCGTTTTCATAGTTGCTAT